>JAYVFW010000444.1:0-9047 GCA_043772715.1 Phormidesmis sp.
GTTTTTTGATAGCCGATCGTGCCGCCAAATTCCTTAATCAATTCGCCCAGGGGTTCTAGACTGCTTTCAGCAATTATCAGCAGAGCGCAGTGAGTATCATCTGGAATGTAGCTACGCAAGGCAGCAAAGTAAGCGGGGATGGGCGCAGCGCACACACAGACCAGTTTTTTGATCAATCCATCGGAATTGCTGAGAGCGAGTCCAAATTTTGCCGCTGCCATAAAGTCTGAGAACGTGACGATGACTTCTGCCCAAGGATAAGCCGGAGCGAGCGGAATTTCTAATTCGGTGATGATGCCGTTGGTGCCATAAGCGTGAGCCACTTTATAAACATCGTCACCTCGAAGCTCAATCACACGCGGCTGATCTTCCATCGTGACCACTCGAACTGCTTGAAGGTTGCCGCGATCGCGCAGTTGCCCATAAGTCACTGAGCCAATGCCGCCACTGCCGCCGCCGATAAAGCCGCCGATAGTCGCAGTGCGATAAGTTGAGGGAGCCATGCGAACTTCCCAGCCAGTTTCGCGGGTTTGCTTGTCCATTGCTGCCATTTTGAGTCCGGGTTCGACACAAGCGAGTCCAGGTTTGACCCAGCGAATGGCGTTCATTCGAGTCATGTCAAGAATGACACCGCCTTCGAGGGGCACACACTGCCCATAATTTCCGGTTCCCGCTCCGCGCACGGTGAGGGGCACTTTAAATTTCACACACGCCGCTGCCACTTTCAGAACATCGGCTTCGTTAGCAGGACGCACAACTAAATCACCCGTTTTGTCTGCCAGTAAAGGCTGTAGCACCGGACTAAAGGTGTAATAGTCTTGAGACAATTTGGCGATCTGATTAGCATCCGTGATCAGGTCTAGTCCTGCCAGATCGGTGATCAGCGGATTTAGATTAATCGGTCTAGATTTTGTCGAAGTCATCGGACGTGTGTGAACATTTCTTCTGCATCTTAGGTCGATTTTGAAGGGAAATCGGTATCCAAACTTTCTAGACGATCGAGCAAGACAGGGCACCGTCTCAACAAGCTTCCCTACTATCCGTTGTACCACGATCGTTATACAGCGCTAATCTCCCACCTCCACAAATTTCCAACGTCAGGATCGATCGTCTCTGATACTTTAGTCATTCCGCACTTCGCTAATACTCTAGTCGATGCATTGTGTTCTGCCAGGGTGTGAGCGCAAACACAGTCAACTAACTTTGACCCAAACGCTATCTCAATCATCTGACCTGCCGCAGAAGTCGCAAAACCTCTGCCCTGATAATCTGGGGCAACAGAGTAACCAATTTCAACGGTGCGCCTAGAATCTGGAACTGATTTAAAGCCTCCCAGCCCAACCAATGCCTGGTCAGGACGAAAAAGAAACAGATACGGGAGCCAAGGATGCCAAAGTTGAGAACCTTACATCTGGTTCAAAATGTACTGAAGTGCCCCTGCAAAAGGCATATATCCATCGACTACCTGAAGCCCGTAAGCGTTCAGAAAAGCATCTGCGCTCTCAATCAGCTTTTCAAGGTGTTCAACCGAGCAAGGAACAATTTCTACATCCATGATTCAGGCTTCCTCAACAAATAAGCTTCAAATACTGCCCTAACCAAAACGCCAGCAGTATACCTAGTGTTGAGCTGAACGTTTCTGCCTATTATTCTAAAACCAATTGATCGGCGGAAGCCTTCCACAGATCACCCCAGCTCTAATGCGATCGCCCCAGAAAAATCGAGCTTTCGATCGTACATTTCCCCAAAGACAGGTATAATCAATTTAGTTTGAAGGGGAGTAGCTGCTGGTCAACCAACACCAGCCCACTTGAATCAACATACTGGTGATGAGCCTGGTTCAAGTGACAGATCAACCGTAGAAGTCAAAGAACCTGACCTCTGCAACCTGATCTGCAAGCGAGACCTTCACTAAGTTCACATCTGCTGTGAGCTTGGTGGAGTCGTTGCACCCTCATCAAGCCCACTCAGAAAATCTCTACATTGTTGATTCTGAGGAACTTGAGAGCGTGTTAACTGCCTTTACTGCGGGTTTATTATTGATCACTGTCTCTGAGTTGGGCGATAAGACGTTTTTTATCGCGATGTGTTTAGCGATGCGCCACCGTCGCCGCTATGTGTTTGCCGGAGCCGTGCTTGCGCTCGCAGCCATGACCATTTTATCCGTTAGTTTAGGACGGGTCGTGTCACTGCTGCCCAGAGACTTGACTCATTACGCGGCGATTGTGCTGTTTGTCGCGTTTGGCATCAAGCTGCTCTATGACGCTAATCAAATGTCGCCTGAATGCAGCGATCGCACTCTGGCGACCGATGACACCTATATTGAGTGCACCTCTGACGCAGAACGAGACGCGATCGCCGCCATTTCTCAAGCCGAAGTCAAGCTTAAAAAGAAAACACCCTTTGCGATTTGTTTAGAAGCGTTTGGGCTGGTTTTTGTCGGTGAGTGGGGCGATCGTACTCAGTTCGCGACGATCGCGCTGGCTGCTGCCCACAATCCCGTTGGGGTGACCTTGGGCGCGATCGCCGGACACACGATTTGCGCCGCGATCGCCGTGATCGGGGGCAAACTGATCGCTGGGCGCATCTCAGAACGAACCGTCACCCAATTGGGAGGCATTTTGTTTTTATTGTTTGCGATGGTCGCCTGGTTTGAAGGCACCTGACGACGGATCTTTTTAGAGTGATTCATCTAATCTTCGGCGCGATGCTTTAACGATCGTTTCGGTTTGGTTTGAGGTTTTTTGATCGGTCGATCGAATCCCATCCGATGGCTCAATGCGCCGCACCTGAATCTGATGCAATCGCGGACCTTCAGCAGAAATCACCGTCAACTCGCAGTTGCCATATTGCAGCGTTTCGCCTGGAGCCGGAATTTTTTGCCATTGGTAAAATAGAAAACCTCCGATCGTCTGATACTCTTCTGCGAGGGGAAATTCTAAATTCAGTTCTTCATTCACTTCTTCTAGGTTCGTCTGCGCCTGAATTAGAAAGGTGTTTTCGTCTAAAATCTGAATCGCAAGTTCTCCATCACCCTGCGGTTCGGGGCTGTCGCCAATAATTTGGCTGATAATGTCTTGAATCGTAACTAACCCTGCGGTGCCGCCAAACTCATCGACTACGACTACCATGTGCATTCGCGATCGCTGCATCAAAGTCAGCAGTTCTCCTAATGGCGTATATTCAGGCACAAATCGAGCCGGGTGAATCCACGACTTGATCGGACTGTCGAGTGTCAAGGTTCCCTGCACCAATGGTTCTGCAAGCTCCTTAAAGTGAATCATGCCGCAGATATCATCTAGCGAGTCACCAATCACCGGATAGCGAGAATGCCCCGAATGAGCGACTTCTTCTAGCAAATCTCGAACGGTGGCATCGATCCACAGCGTCGTCATACTCGGACGCTGGATCATGACATCAGTTGCTGGAACGTCTCCAAACTCAAAGACATTGCTCAAAATCTCGCGTTCTTCAGCTTCTAACCCCGTCGATTCGCTAGAGGTCGCGATAATAAGCTGCAACTCTTCAGGAGTCACCTGGTTATACCACTCCTGCCCCGTATATTGGATGCCGATCAGCCTCAACAGCAAGCGCGTAGACTGATTGAGAACCCAGATGAATGGGTTAAAAAATCGAGCGATCGCCAAACTAAACGGCCCCAAAAATCGAGCGATCTCCTCGGCATAGAGCATCGCCACTGCCTTCGGGCACAGTTCACCCAACACGATTTGCAGATAGGCAATCAGCAAAAACGCGAGGGGAATCGCCAGCGAGTGCGATAGCGTTTGCACGATCGCAGGCGAAAGCGGCAACTGAGCAATCCAGCTAGCGACGATAACTGCCATCGTGCTTTCGCCGATCCAGCCCAGCGCCAGACTCGACAGCGTGATCCCTAGCTGAGTGGTAGACAACACGCGATCGATACTGCGCTGCAAATTCTGCACTGTGCGGGCTTGAACGTCACCAGCGTCAACGAGTTGATTGATCCGCGATCGCCGCACCGAGACAATCGCAAACTCTGCGGTCACAAAAAACGCATTAATCGTGATCAGCAATAAAACCGATGAAAATCTTAGCGCCACCTCAGCCCAACTCAGACTTTGAGGAGGACTCGACACCAAACCGACCGCAAAAGGGGCAATCATTTGCGAACAAAAACCAATAAACAATGCACCGCAAGGGCAATCAGAAAAATTAGATTACGTCCGAATCCTGTTAGTTTGCGCTTACCTTGACGGGGATGTCAGCCATCCGCAGTTGGAGCTTTTGATCAGGGTAATCGGTTAGCTGGATCGAGATTTTTTGGGCTTTGTCAAGCAAGGCTGTCGAAAGCGAAACCGTTCCGGCAAATTTCTGATTATTGGGCGGCAACTCGGTTGGCAAGCCATCGGTGTCGGCACTGAGCACTCGTCCCTGTTCATCGGTAATGTTTAAAAAGCTGTAGAGAAACTTGACCGATTGGCTGCCTTCGTTTTTCATTGAGACATCAAACACCACTGAGTCTCCTCGCTGCCGCACGCTAGTCACTTCTACGGTCACGCCCTTGTCTTGGCTGACGATCGGAAACTTGGCAGGGTTAGCTACCTGTTTCTCTGGCTCTGGTTTGGGCGGAGCAACGCTGGCAGTTGCCGATTTTGCATTTCCATCCAGGCGGGTCTTCACCTTCTTGATAATGTCATCTTCCTGCAAAACCACTAGCGCGTCTGATGCTCGCGCCGAGCCATTTTTCTTGCCCAGTTTGTTGGTAGGGCGGGCATCGGGCTGCGTAATTCCCTTCAGGGCTTCTCGTCCGATCGCAAACCCCCAAGCCCCTGTCACAATGCCTGCACCAAACATCAGGGTCAGCAAAATAAAGGTGAGGGCAACTGTAGAATTAATTCGCATCGATCGTGATCAAGATAAGTGAACGGTGAACGCGGTTTGACCTGAATTGTATTCGCTAAACGCGATCGAGAACACCGTCTATTAAAAAAAAATATCGCGGCTGAGAGACAACCGCGAAACTCAAGCTAAAATGTTACACAAACCCGTCTGCGCCGTTGACCGATTGGGGAGGTAGCGAACTCATAATTCGCCTTCAGGCTGGTTCGATTCCAGCACGGCGCATTCATCTAAGATTTACGGCTCAAACACTAGCTCAGAGCCGACCACGCGATTGCTAACATTGGTCTTAGGAAGCAGCAAAATTGAGGTGTTGTAGGGGTTGGGCAAATCTACGGTGCGAATGATCAGGCCGCCAGAGACTTGCTGGTATAGCAGATCTCGATAGATCCGATGGATGTTAGCGCCATCACGAGCGATCGCATTCTCTGGAAATTTAGGAACGCCGATCAGCGCTTCGATCGGTCGTCTGACATCCTGAAAATTTTCGCCTGACCCAAAAAACGCTCGATCGACCGCATCGGGAATGCTTACAAGAGGCTTAAACGTCGTTCCAGGCTTCTCTTGAGCCGTGGCGGCAATAGAAACCGTAGAAGCAGTCATTAAAGCCATTAGGCTCAATACACTCTTTAACCTCACGCCCATAGAATTTGTCTCCACTATTCCGCTAAAGTTTAAAATTAGATTGCGGTTTCAAACCAGAGTTTTAACCGGGTTCGCAACGCTATCTTCTCAATAATTAATAACTCTAGTTTGCCTTATCTATGACAAATCTGTCTCAATCTTCTGCAAACTTTTCGTGGGCGATCGCAGCATTGCCTACTCTCCGTCAAGCGTTATTGGATCTGTTTTGTGAAGTTGCCTATCGAGAAGGCGATTTTTTGCTTTCTTCGGGTCAGAAAAGCACTTATTACATCAATGGCAAACAGGTGACGCTGCACCCTCAAGGCGGTTTGGCAATCGGACGGATTTTGTTGCCCTATATTTCACCCGAAACGGTGGCGGTGGCTGGCTTGACGTTGGGCGCAGACCCGATCGTGACGGCTGCTAGTGTAGTCGCGGCTTATGAAGGGCGATCGCTAGCGGCATTGATCGTTCGCAAAGAAGTTAAAGGGCACGGCACTCAGGCTTATATTGAGGGTTTGACTTTGCCAGAAGGCAGCCCGGTTGTGGTGTTAGAAGATGTGGTGACGACGGGGCAATCGGCGATGAAGGCGGTCGATCGTTTGCGAGAAGCAGGCTATCGGGTTGAAGAAGTGATCACGCTGGTCGATCGCCAGCAAGGCGGTACAGAATTCTACGAGAAAGTTGGGTTGAAGTTTCAGGCAGTTTTCACGATTCAAGATCTGCAAAAACGCTGGCAGGAATTACACTCCTAGTCAAACCGTGCGATCGGAGAGTCTGAATGCGACAAAATCCATTCTTGCAGAATTGGGTTAACGAGTTCTGGTGCTTCATCTTGAGGACAATGACCTACTCCTTCTAACGGAATAAATTGCTCGACTTGAGGATAGTCTGCAAAGGCTTTGCCAAGCTCGATCGGTTCCCACGGGTCTTTTGTCCCCCACAAAATAATTGCGGGACACGGCAATTTTGGGAATAAATCTTCTGGCAACGGCCCTTGAGAATAGCCCGTGAAAGCGATGAAAACGGCTGCGGCACCCTGATCGCTAGCGGCTCCCATCAACAACTCGACTAGCTCGTCGGTGACAGCTTCCGATCGTCCATACGCCTTAAGCAAAATATTACGCACCGTTTTGGGCTGTGCGAGTTGCTTAAAAAACAGATCGCCCACCCATTTTCGTTTGAGAATTCCTTGCAAGACGGGCGCACCCATCCGTTTGAACCAGGGTTGCCCAATGCGCTTACGATCATGCAACAATCTCAACGAACAGTTAATTAACGCCAATCCTCGTGCAATATCTGGGTGAGCAACTGCGGCTTGCATTGCGACAATACAGCCGATCGAGTTGCCGACTAGAAACGCCGATTCGCCCACGACTTCGCGACAAAAATCTGCAATCTGCTGTCCCCAGGTTTCAAACGTGTAGTCTATCTGCTCGATCGGCACAGGCTTTTCTGATTTGCCAAACCCGATTAAATCGAGCGCATAGACTCGGCACTTCTTCGCTAACTCTGGGGTATTTTTGCGCCAGTGATAAAACGATGCCCCAAAACCATGAATTAGAACGACAGCAGGACCTTCACTACCTTGAGCCTGATAAGCAATCTTAAAGCCTTTCCACATCCAGGTTTTGTCATCGATCATGGGAGAAGCAGAAGTGACCATAGAACTTGATGAGAAGATTATGAACTTTTATGTATTCTAGTTTAACGGTTATGGAGCTAAGTCCGATGCCCTTTAAACCTTCAACTTTTTTGTGTCACGATCGAATGCGGTTACCATTTGAAGTTTCACTCCTTCACCTGAAAGTTGACTTTATGAACACGATCGGAACTCAGATTGGCGGTTACGCTCCAGATTTTGAACTCCCCGGAACCGATGGCTCGGTGCATCATCTCGCCCGATATCTCGAACAATCTCGCGCCGTTGGAGTGGTGTTTATGTGCAACCACTGCCCTTACGTGAAGATGTATATAGAGCGTCTAAAGCAGATTCAAAGCGACTTTCAGGGGCAAGGCTTGACGCTGATTGGCATTAACCCCAACGATGCAGAGCAGTTTCCTGAAGACAGCTTTGAGAAAATGAAACCTTTTGCCGCAGACAATCAAATCAATTTTCCCTACATTCGAGATGTCACCCAAGAAGTCGCGAATGCCTTTGGGGCAAAGAAAACGCCTCATGTGTTTCTGCTCAATCAGCAAGGCGTACTTTGCTATAACGGCGCGATCGATGACAATCCAGAAGATTCAAAACCCATTAAAACAAATTATTTGAGAGACGCGATCGCCAGAGTTCTGACTGGAGAAGCGATCGCTCCGACTTCAACTGACCCGATCGGCTGTTCTGTCAAATGGCGAATTAGCTAACAGGTGAAGTAGGCATCGGAGAAGCAATTATGACTGCAACTTTAGCGAAATGGACGATCGGCGAATATCACCGAATGATTGCCGCAGGTGTTCTGGGCAATCGGCGGGTAGAGCTACTCAAAGGAGAAATTGTCGAGATGTCACCCGAAGGAGAACCTCACGCTTATTCCAGCCATGAAGCGGCTAATTATCTGTCAGATTTGCTGGGTAAGCGAGTTGCGATCCGGCAAGCTAAACCGATTACCTTGCCCAACCGCCCTGAGCCTGAACCTGATATTGCGATCGTGCAGCGATTAGGGCGTGAATATTTAGAGCATCATCCCTACCCCAAAAATATCTTCTGGCTGATTGAATACTCCAATTCTAGTCTGAGTCAAGATGTAGAGACGAAAAGCAGGATTTGTGCAGAAGTCGAAATTCCTGAATATTGGGTCGTTAACCTCAGAAGAAAGCAGCTTATTGTCTTTCGAGATCCTCAAGACGGAGATTATGCTTCAAAGCTCACTCTGACTGAGGGCACGATTTATCCACTGGCTTTTCCAGAGATTGCAGTCGCGATCGCCGAGATCATCAGCCTCTAGCCCGTCGTCTCGCTCAACATGAAGATTGCAGGTGTCGGGCATTGCTCTCGCAGGCAGAAATGATAAAAGCGTCTGATCTGCTGTTATCTTAGGGTGAAAGCAATTGAAGTCACGCAAGTCATCGGTCACATGGGAATAACATATCGGCGGATTCTGCTGAAGCTCAGTGGTGAAGCCCTGATGGGCGACCTAGCCTACGGAATTGATCCTGCCGTAGTCAATGGGATTGCTGAAGAAGTCTCAGAAATCGCGGCAACTGGAGTGCAAATCGCGATCGTCGTCGGCGGCGGCAATATCTTCCGAGGAGTCAAAGGAGCGGCAGCAGGCATGGATCGAGCCACCGCCGACTATATTGGCATGATTGCCACTGTCATGAATGCCATGACCCTGCAAGATGCCCTAGAACACCTTGGAGTGCCCACGCGGGTACAGACAGCGATCGCCATGCAAGAAGTCGCCGAACCCTACATTCGTCGCCGCGCCATTCGTCACCTCGAAAAAGGTCGAGTTGTGGTCTTTGGAGCGGGGTCGGGCAATCCTTTCTTCACCACCGAGACGACGGCGGCACTGAGAGCGGCTGAAATTAGTGCAGAT
>JAYVFW010000445.1:0-3139 GCA_043772715.1 Phormidesmis sp.
CGCCTAGTCGCTGTTCAAAAATCGCATGGGCATAAGGCCCAGTGACAGCGTGCATTGAATCCATGCACATCCGAAACGATCCGGTTAAAAGTTTGTGGATGAGGTCGAAGTCAAACAATGACTCCATGAGCTTGGCGTAATCAACCACTGAGTCAATCACCTCAACCACCATCTCACCGATCTGCGACTCTCCTAAGGTATCTAAATCGATATCTGGAGCCGTGACAATCTTGTAGTGGTCGATCACTTTACTGCGGGCAAAAATCGCTTCTGTCACTTTTTCGGGTGCGGGTCCGCCGTTGCTAATGTTATATTTCACCCCAAAATCACCGTCTGGTCCGCCGGGGTTGTGGCTGGCTGAGAGAATAATCCCCCCAAAAGCACCCGATTGACGAATCACACAAGACGTTGCCGGAGTCGATAAAATGCCACTTTGACCGACTTTCACCCGTCCGACCCCGTTTGCCGCCGCCATTTTGAGAATAATTTGAATCGCCTGACGGTTGTAGTAGCGCCCATCTCCACCCAAGACTAGCGTCTGTCCCTGATAGTTTTCCAGGCTGTCAAACGTGGATTGAATGAAGTTTTCGAGATAGTGGGGTTGCTGAAATGCAGTCACGAGTTTTCGCAACCCAGAAGTTCCCGGCTTTTGGTCTGAGAAGGGCTGAGTGGTGATGGTTTCAATATTCATTTACAGACCTCGTGCCGAAGTTTAGGCGGGGCTTTTAATTGATCAGCTTACTTTGTTTAGGCTAAGAAGAGGTTAGGAGTCGGGGTCAGGTGCCAGATCAAGTTTTACGTCTAATCCCTGACCCCGTAACCTCTATTTATCAGGCGCGACCCGATCTTTAAAGGATTTGCCCGCAGAAAAGGCAGGAACGCGAGTCGCCGGAATTTGCATCGTCTCACCCGTTTTGGGGTTTCGCCCTTCACGCGCTTGACGATCTCTGACTTCAAAAGAGCCAAACCCGACTAGCGTGACTTTATCGCCACTGGCAACCGCTTCTAAGATTGAGTCGATCGTCGCTGTCAAAATTGCGTCTGCTTCTTTTTTAGTCACAGATGCTTTTGCGGCGATCGCGTCAACCAATTCACCTTTGTTCATAAAAATTTCCTCTCAAGACAATCGCCGCCATTGTAGTGCAGGGTTTCAGACTGTGCAAGTGTACTAAACTAGTAAAATTGCGACTTTTGAGGGCGATCAGAACCAAAGTTGTAATCTTTAGCACTTAGAATCCGCATCCCTATCCTATTCGTTGGGTTACGTCTTGCTGTCTACTGACCTCCTAGCCGATTATCGCCGCCTGAGCCAACAAACCTTTACGGTTGTAGACGTTGAGACTACAGGCTATCAGCCCCCTGAGAGTCGAGTCATTGAGATTTCGGCTTTAAAAGCCAGCCTTCAAAACGGCATTCAGCATCAGCAAACTCATCTGATCAATCCCGATGTTTTAATTCCTGAAAAAATTGTGCAATTTACAGGCATTTCTCAAAGCATGATCGAGACGGCGCTTGCTCCAGCCGAGGTGTGGGAGCAATATTTACCGATGCTGAATATAGGCGTATTGACGGGACATAACCTTGAGTTTGATTACTCGTTCATTCGGTTTGAGTATGAGCAGTTGCACGTCTCGTTTTCTCGCCCTGCCGATGAGCAACTCTGCACCGTAGCGCTGTCTCGTTTAATGCTGCCCGATTTGCCGTCTCGAAGGTTGCCCGATCTCGTGAGACATTTTGGATTTAAGGTAGGACGATCGCATCGCGCAGCAGCCGATACGATCGCGTGCTGGTTATTAGCAGAACACCTGCTAAAAGAGATTCAAAATGAGGACGATCGAGTATTGTTGGCAAGATTTGCCCAAGAGTGGTTGCCGTTAAGAAAAGCGGCTGAATTGCTAAATTGTTCAACTAAGATTGCTCAAGCTCGATTAGCCACTGCTGGATTTGAGCCGCGCGTTTCTCGTCGCAGTGGAGCCTTAATGTATCGACGAGGCGCGATCGAGACACTAATCGAAGATTCGGGAGAGCAGCTATCGTTCTTTTAAAAGCTGATATGGCAAAACTCTCCGTTTATCTACTTGAAATAGGGAGACGTATGAAACATCTCTGTTCGTTCGCCCAAGTGGAATTGTATGCAGAATATTTCTATCCTGGGAAACTTGAGGGGCTGCCCGATCGAGCTACCAACAACCCAGACAAGCAACTGCGACAATGAGTAGACGCTCAGTTAAAGAACGTAGTCACAGCAAAGCCTATAACTCTACTAAACATTAAAATAAGAAATCAAATCTTCATGACTAACCGACTACTAAACCTGTAAGGAACACCCCAATGGTCACCAAAGATTTCATTCTCCAAAACCTCGATCAGCTACCAGAAAACCTTTTACAAGAGGTTCTCGACTTCATTCTGTTCTTGCGCCACAAGCAGGAGATCACAGAAGAACTTGAAGATGCTGAAGACATAACAGATGCAAAAACAGCCCTTGCTGAATCAGGTTTTATTTCTCTTACTGAAGTTAAGCGAGAGTTAGGGCTGCATTGAATGATTTACGAAGTCGGCTTTAAACCCGCAGCGTTGCGTCAGCTTCGCAAACTTGATGCAAAAGTTCAGACTAATATCCTGACAGAAATTGAATTCCTGGCGGATGATCCTCGCCCAAGTGATTGCAAAAAATTGAAAGGCGAAACTAATTTATACAGAATTAGAGTTTCTGGTACTTATCGCGTCATTTACGAAATCCAAGATAAGCAACTTTTGGTTACTGTCGTCAAAATTGGGCATCGCCGAGACATTTATCGCTAAATTGTCAGCTTGTTCAGAAGTCCGCTATCCTGAGCCATGTCAAAACTTTAGAACTGCTGTTCGATCGAGCCACTGATCACCCAAGATTCGGGAGAACAGCTATCGTTCTTCTAAAAAATGTATTGGAGATCTCCATTTATTTACGTAATATAGAGTGATACGCGAAACATTGTTGTTCGTTCTTTTAAGTGGAGTATACAGAAAGTTTCTATCCATCCATCAAATGTGGAATATTGAATAGAAAATTTCAGTTTGATAATAGTCACACGGCAAGAGCTAACCCGGTGAAAGAAGAAATGAATTTACAGCATCTCAAGTGGACAAAAAGTATCAA
>JAYVFW010000446.1:0-3123 GCA_043772715.1 Phormidesmis sp.
TGGAACCGCCATTTCTCGGCTCATTTCTAGATCTAGAGTGTTGGCTTCTAGAATCTCGTCTTGATTGCTTTTCAAGGCTTTTGCCATCGCCTGCACTGCCCGACTGCGAACCGTGCCCTTAGCCGTTGAGAGCGCTAAGGACGATTGGTAGGCATTGCGAACAGCGATTAGAGGGTCGAGAGGAGGGCTAGAAGGTTCGAGGGTCATGGTGCTAACGGCGATAAGCTAACCAGACCATGAGCGCAGGCAACACGGCCAAAAGCAGCGCCACGATCGCCCAAAGAATAATGCCGCCCCCTGTGCCAGAATTGAGCGCTACCGGTAGCCAAATGCTCAACAAAACGAGCAGAATGCCCAGGGCTAGAGGCAAATAGCTATCGCCCAGACCGGGATGAACGACATTCCATTGGTGCCCAGTCCAGCGCCACGATCGTTTATAGGGATAAGTGGTTGCAAGCTGCTCAATCACGTAGCCGCTTTCTTCGACCACAAAAATCTGCTGACAGCGACTACAGCCAAACGCTTCGGTGAGGGTAATCGGAGTCAAGCGCCCGCGACGACGGCAAGGACAGGGATAATCGCTATTTAATTCGATCTTGTGGGCTTTTGGGGATTGCACGAGCGACGAGGGGGCACAAGAGTTTTTTCAATCAATTGTGGTGAACGATGTCACCGATCCTGTTGCGAATTTTATCATCCTCTCTCTGGGGATCGACCCTAACTTAAGAATCAGTTGCGATTTGTCGCACGAGGCAGATTTTTAGTAACCACTATTCCAGTGCATTGCTAAGTTGTGTGCCGAGTGGTTGGGTTTGGTTTCTTCGTCGATCGCGCGCACCACTCGCCGATAGATCTCTTCGGCTTGCTGGGGGGAGTTGCCAATGCTGGTTAAGCCGAGTTTGCCAAATTCTGATAGGCACCCCATCAAATGAAAGACTGTGCCCGTCTCGGTGCTGGTGTCAAAGTGAAGCTGATGATAAGCGATAATGTCCATCAAATCATTAGGCAATAAGCCGCGATAGTGATCTCGTTGCAGGTTGTCGGTGGCTTTGTAATATTTGGCGCGTCCCTGTTGGCTATAAAATAGCCCGCTGGCAAGGTCGTAGCGTCCATTGGTGAGAAACTTTAGCGTCATAAATGGGTGAGTGGTGCCCCCTTTGCGAAGGTTGATCTCGATCGCTTGAAACTCCCATTCCCCACTATCGGGGTGACGAACGGCGACAAAATCTAACCCAAACCGTTCTAACACGCCCTTCTCTGCTAGCTTTTTGCCGACTCGCAAACCCAAGTCTTGGAGCTGCAATCGATAGGCTTCATCTGCGGGAAAGCAACAACCGAGATAGATTTGACCGTTGGGTCCGCCGAGAATTTGATCATGGGTTGAGAGAATCTCGACTTCTCCAAGCGGATTGACCCGCCCCTGCACGCTGGGCGATCGCTTTTCGTCGCCTTCGATAAACGCTTCTACGATCGCGCCCAATTCGGGAATGCGGCTGCCATAATTCTCCCAAGTTTCAGCTTTTGACTCAAAGTGAAGCGCCTGAAATTTGTCGAGAATGGTCGTCACGCGCTGGCTATGAGTTGCCGAGCCGGGGGCAATTTCTGCAAGCGGACGCAGATCTAGCAGGGCGTTGCCTTCTCCCGAAAATCCTTCATTTAGTTTAATGACGACGCGCTTTAAATCGGGTTGCCGTTCCCAGAGTTCGGCAGTGGCGATCGCCAGATCTTTAACGTTGTGGACGAGAAGACTGCCATCGGGATGAGGCACCCCACTTTCGGCAAAAATTTGGCGACTGCCGCTTTTGGTGCCCCACTCCAGCAAACCGGGATCAAGGGCAAATAATGGAATGTCTAGCTCGACTGATAAATCTCGCTCTAAAGTGGTGGAGTTGTAGCAAATCATATAAGCCCGATCGCGATCCATTGCCTGACGAATTCGCTCGATCAGTCGGGGACGCTCAAGAATCTTCTGAGTTAAAGGCTTGGTCGAACTGTCGTAAGTCGAGAGCAACAATAGCCGATCGCGGGCATGAGAAAAAGGAATTCCGGGCAGGAGTTGCAGATAGTAGTCAATCACGCTGGGGTGAAGCGGCTGTGACGTGACATAGATCAGCCGCGTCCGAGGGTTTCTCAACCGAATCAGACAAAACAGCAGCCGTTCTTCATAGTGCGAAAAGCCCTCAATCTTCAGGAGTTCTCGCTGGTCGATGCTGATCGAGGGAATGACGACAATATCCGCATCGCTGATGTCAAACTCGTCTGATTTGCGCCAGCGATCGCGCAGTTGGTCTTGAAGGTGCTGAAATTTGGCGATCGAAGCCTCTAGATTGAGCGTGTCCATGACGACTATCTCCCGCATAGATTGAGATATGAGCGATCATACAGATTGAATTATGATTCGCAATACGTGCTGAAGGAAGAAAGTTAAGTGAGTGGAATGGCAAAGCCAGAATTGCGCCGATCGCTCTTGGCAAAACGGCGATCGCTTTCACCCCAAGAATGGCAGCAAAAGAGTCAGCAGCTTTGTGAACAGTTAACCGCCTCACCGCTCATACAGCAATCCACCACAATTCTGGCTTACTTTAGCTTCAGACAAGAACCCGATCTCAGTGTCCTCTTTGCGCTGGATAAAACTTGGGGCTTTCCGCGCTGTATCGGGTCGTCTCTGTCATGGCACACTTCCTCGGATCTTCCCCCACATATTGGAGCCTATGGCATTGTTGAACCGCATTGTGACAGTCCAATAGTGAAACCTGATCGCGTTGATTTGATTTTGGTTCCTTGCGTTGCCTGCGATCGACGAGGTTATCGTTTGGGCTATGGGGGCGGCTTTTACGATCGTCTCCTCAGCGCTCCAGAGTGGCGGGACAAACGCACAATTGGAGTGGTCTTTGAGTTTGCAGTTGTTTCTGAGTTGGCGATTGATCCCTGGGATCAGCCCTTACAAGGAATTTGCACTGAACGGGAATACCTTGACATTAATAGACCTCCTGCGTGAATAGGCTGTCAGATATAAACTGCTCTCAGGTCTCGCTCCGTTTGGGTCGGCTTGTGCCCCCCAACTCCCCCAGAATGGGGGACTTTGAAACCGTAAGTCTTCTCAAAGTCCCCCAGAATGGGGAT
>JAYVFW010000447.1:0-8965 GCA_043772715.1 Phormidesmis sp.
AGGTTGTGGCACTGACAGAGGCAACGCTGAGGTTGCCGCAGGCAGAAAAACCCACGGTTCAAAAATCTGGGAGCGGCAGTCTATCCGTAAAGGTTTTAGAGCCTCAGGCTTGCCCGACCTATATTGGCACGACGATCGAGGGCGTAAAAATCGCTCCGTCTCCTCTGTGGCTGCAACAACGCCTACAATCGGCAGGAATTCGCCCCATTAGTAATGTGGTGGATGTCACAAACTACGTTTTATTGGAGTGGGGGCAACCGCTCCACGCCTTTGATCGCGATCGTCTCGTCACTGTTGCTGGCAGTGATGCCTTGACGATCGGGGTGCGATTTGCTCGTGCTGAAGAATCGCTCAAAACTCTAGACGGACAAACTAAATCTCTCCAAGAGCAAACGCTCCTGATCACTGCAAACGACAAACCTGTGGCACTCGCGGGTGTAATGGGCGGTGAAGAGACTGAGGTTTATGAAGGCACTCAGAATTTGATGCTAGAAGCGGCGCTCTTTGACACGGCGGCGATTCGTCGGTCTGCCCGTTCTCAGGGTCTGCGAACTGAAGCGTCTGCCCGCTATGAGCGAGGGGTCAACCTCGCCGAACTAGAGACGGCTTGCAATCGTGCTTTAAAACTGATTCTTGAACTGGCGGGAGGCACGATCGTGGCTCAAGAAACCGCAGATTCGCGATCAAGTAAAACGGTGACGAGAACGATCAAGCTGCGTCTAGAGCGGGTCAATCAAGTCTTAGGAATGGTCGAGTTAGGAGATGATATCGGCGATCTTACGGCAAGCGATGTTGAGCGGACTCTCACCGCATTAGGCTGTGAGCTGGCTGTGATCAAGCCCGATGTTTGGTCGGTGACGGTGCCTTTCTATCGCTATCGCGACCTGGAGCGTGAAATCGATCTGATTGAAGAGATCGCTCGAATCTATGGCTACAACAAATTCTGCGACACGCTGCCAGAGAAGACAGAGCCGGGATATTTGTCGATCGAGCAAGCAATCACCCGCAAACTTCGAGAGTCACTGCGATCTGCTGGGTTGACGGAGTTGATTCACTACTCACTGGGCAAACCAGAATCAGAGCGTCAGGTGATTCTCGCAAATCCGCTATTTATAGAATATTCTGCCCTGCGGACTGATCTAATTTCGGGATTAATTGATGCGTTTCAGTTCAACCTAGAGCAGGGAAATGGAGCGCTGAACGGCTTTGAGTTTGGTCATGTGTTTTCGCGAGAAGAGGAAGGATTGACCGAAGCCGAATTGATCGCCGGAATTATGGGCGGCGACCCGACTCAAGGTAAATGGGTGCGAAGTGGGCGTGAGCAGCCCCTCTCATGGTTTGAGGCAAAAGGAATCTTAGACGCGGTGTTTAAGCGAGTAGGCTTGGCGATCGAATATCAGCCCGATCGCCGCGATTCTCGGTTACATCCCGGACGGACAGCTTCTCTCTGGAGTCAGGGCAACCGACTCGGCACGTTTGGGCAACTCCACCCCCAACTGAGGCAAGAGCGAGATCTGCCCGATGAGATCTATGTGTTTGAACTCGATCTGAATGTGGCGATCGCGCAACTCGAACAGGAAGAGGTTTTAATTCCCACCTTTAAGCCTTATTCCACTTATCCATCTTCCGATCGCGATCTGGCATTTTATGTCGCCACAACCGTTTCAGTAGCAGAACTTAAGCGGCTGATCACCAAAACTGGCGGCAAATTGCTCGAATCGGTCGAATTGTTTGATGAATATCGAGGCGATCGCGTTCCAGAAGGTCAGCGCAGCTTGGCGTTTCGGCTGGTGTATCAGGCTGACGATCGCACCCTCACCGATGACGATATTGCGCCCATTCAACAAAAAGTGCGAGAGGCGCTCGTTGAGAAGTTTAGAGTGGAATTGAGAAGCTAATCGGAGCGTGAGCAATGCCCAAATATGTGATGTGGGGAACCTATTGCGAGGACGTTCTAGAAAAACGGACTCCTTATCGTCAGGCGCATCTAGATGGGCTGGCAACACAAAAAGCGGCGGGAGTGCTGGTGACGATCGGCCCCACCAAAGATCTCACAAAAGTTTTTGCTATTTACGAAGCGCAAGATGAGGCGATCGTGCGTCAAATTGTTGAAGCTGATCCCTATTGGCAAAACCAGATTTGGACTGAGTATGACGTGAAAGAATGGATTCAAGCCGTATAGAACATCCAATCTTTGAAGTCAAGGAAGAACATTAACTTCTAGATATCTGGCTCACCAAATGCACAAGTTCGGGAAGAATCAATTTTTCTAGGGCAAGTCTGACAGCATTTGAAGAACCCGGAACCGAGAATACTAGCTTGCCGCGATAGACTCCTGCGATCGCTCTCGACGCGATCGCTCTTGACCCGATTTCTGGATAGCTGAGGAATCTAAAAAGCTCTCCAAATCCGGGTAAAGTCTTTTCTAGAAGACTCTCGATCACGTCATAGGTTGTGTCTCTGGGAGCGATGCCCGTGCCGCCATTGACAATCAAGGCACTAAGATCCAAACGCTTGCTTAAACTTTGGATCTGTGAACGAATCTGATCCGGTTCGTCTTTCACTAGAGTGTAGAACCCGATCGAGTGCCCAGCATCCGATAGAAGCTGTTGGATTAGTTGACCACTTCGATCTGTTTCACGCGTGCGGGTGTCGCTCACGGTAACGACAGCGCAAGAAATGGCTATACCGTGAGCGTCGGGGTGAGGCTGTTGGGTCATGGTTGCCCACTATGACGACTTGGAAAAGCCCAACCCATTGCGCTCAGCATAGCGTTCCATAAAGCGCATGAAGCGATCCCACTCTTCGGCTGATTTCATCACGTAGAGGGCTTCTAGTGCCTCTGGCTTGCCGTTGACAAATTTGGCATTGACCTCGCGGGTGATGATTTCGCCCTCTTCGTCAATCATATATAACCCGGTGACATCTTCGGTGACATCATTGCTCAACGCGGTGGGCTTCTCAAAGTAGAAGCTAGCGGTTCCACTCGTGCCATCTTTAGAGCGAGTCAACCGGACATCAGGAGTCACATCTTCATCAACACCCCTGGAAAATTGCATTTGCGCCATAGTTATAAAATTGCGATCGTGGTTAAGTCAATTAGTATTCTCCCATTTTACGGAACCTAAAAAAGAGGTTAGGGATCAGGTTTCGGGCTGATCCCGATCGAATCAGGCATTGACAATATACTGCGAGTTTAGCGATGCCACTCTGCCGTCTCGCACCAGCGTTTGATAAACCATTGCCGACACCTCGGCTCTGGTGGCATCACGGTTGGGATTAAACTGGCGCACATTTGGGTAGTTGACAATGATCCGGTCTTGGGTCGCGGCGGCAACGCGATCAAGCACATTTTGCGGAATGGCACTGCGATCGTCATATAAATTTAAGGCACTGACATCTCCGGGCGGCAGGTTAAACCCGCTCGCCAGTGACAGCACTAGCTGAAGCCGCGTCACATTCTGATTAGGCTTAAAGGTGCCATCAGGAAACCCAGAGATGAAACCACCCCGGTATGCCTGATCGATCATTGGCTTTGCCCAAAAATCGGCTGCCACATCAGAAAACTTAAAGGCATCGCGTTTAGGAGCCGGGTTAAAAGCTTTGGCAATGATGGTGGCATATTGAGCACGAGTCATCGGGGCATCGGGTTGAAAACTGCCGTCGGCAAACCCCTTAATGAAGTTTTGACTGGCTAGCCCCAAAACAAAATCTTTTGACCAATGCTGTTGAATATCTGAAAACGTTGCCACCGAGGTATCGGGATCGACGATGAACGCGGACGCGATCGCAGGCGCACGATTGGTTGCCACTAACGATTGGTAGACCAGAGCCGCGACTTCAGCACGGGTGATATCCATCACGGGTCGCAGTTGCGCCACATTCGGGTGGTTGACCACGAGGCGCTTTTGAGTTGCCGTCGCCACTAAATCAGTCGCATAGCTGGGAATTTCAGCCCGATCGCCATAAGCTCCTACAGCGCTGGGCGTTCCGCCAGTCAGTCCTAACCCGTTGACGAGCGACACTAGCGCCTGAACGCGGGTGAGATTTTGACCGGGGCGAAAGGTGCCATCGGGAAAGCCTGCAATAAAGCCCATGCGGTTAGATTTAGTGATGAAATCGCGTGCCCAGAAGTTTTGTGGCACATCCGAGAAATTCGTCGCGGCTTGTTTGAGCGGCAGATCGTAGGCTTTGGCCACGATCGCGGCATATTGAGCGCGGGTCAGTGGAGCTTCGGGCTTAAAGGTGCCATCAGGAAAGCCACTAATCAGACTTCGGCTGACTAATCCTTGAATAAAGGCTTCTGCCCAATGTCCTCGAATGTCGCTCAATCCACTGTCGGGCACAGGGGTTGGAACTGGAGTCGGAGTCGGAGTCGGAGTCGGAATGGGAGTCGGAATGGGAGTCGGGGCTGGTGTAGGAACTGGACTTGGGGTCGGTGTGGGTGCAGGAGTTGGAACTGGGCTAGGAGTCGGCGTAGGAGTCGGAACTTCGCTGACCAGAAACTCGATCGGACCTTTCACCTTGGTTGGGGTTAGCTGGTTGCCAGCCGATGCGATCGTGATCGGCGGACTGGTCGCATTCTCAAGATCAAATTCAGCATTGTCTCGAAAGATATTGCCGCCTGGATCTTGACTGCTGCCTAAATTAGGAACCGATCGCTCTAACGAAATCAACCCGCTTTCGGTGTTGCGTTCGACGATGTTACCGCGCAAAACAGGACGAGCAGCTTTTGATAGCACGATGCCAGAGCGGTTTTCAAAGATGCGGCTGTCGGTGATCAAGGGCGCGGCATTATCTCCGATCGCCAGCCCAAACCCCGTGTTCTGGCAGACGTTGCGGCGAAACTCACCTTTGGTATCGCGGACGATCGAGATTCCGTTCGCGGCGTTTTGAAAGAATACACTATCATTGACGACGGGGTTGGCAGTGCCTGTCGCGAAAACGCCTTCTCGTTTGCAATTGACAAAGGTGCAGTTGGCGATCGTGGGCGCAGTCGATTCGATCCAAGCCCCGGTGCCGCGCGTTTCAGGATTGGTGACGGTGACTCCTCGCAGTTGGGCGTTATTTTCTAACTTAAACGTCACTATTTGATTGGCAAAGGTAGGGCTGGCAAAGATGCCGCCGCCCGTGATTTGAATGCCGCTGCCTTTATTGGATTCGTTGCCCAGCACGGTTACGCCAGAGGGAATGACGATCGGAAAGGTTTCACCCGTTGCAGTGCTGTAGGTGCCTGGAGCGAGTTGAATCTTGGTTCCAGATTTAATCTGTTGCAAGGCGCGGGAGATCGTTTTAAAAGGCGAAACTTGACTGCCTGCTGCGCTATCGCTGCCGCTTGTAGGATTGACAAAAAGAGTAGGAGACGTGGACTGAACCATATTTTTATCAGTTGAATGTGTGAGGGGGCAAGCTTATTTCCTATAGAAAACAGTATTAAATAAAACAATTCCTGAAATTGTCGAGAGGCTCTTTATAATACTCACCAAGAGGAAAAGTAACGCATTAATTTAGGAATGAATGAGTTTTTGGACGATAGAGCGATATTCTTCTGCAATCATAGTGGGCGTGTTGCTTGAGCCGGGTTCTAAAATCAGGTCGCCGATCGTGTCGAGGGCGCGTTCGTTAATCGCGTCGATCAAAAGCTCAGGCATGGTGAGATTGTCTTCTGCAATTTTTTTGAGCGTGGGCATAAGGTTTTTTTGCTCGGCGATCGCGCTCAGTGCCTTTAACTCCGATTTGGATAGGCGAGTTAAAAATTGAGTCCACTCAACTGGCAAATCTGGAGAAGCTGACTTGATAACGGAGCCTTTCGATTGCTGGTTGACTGGCACAATCGAGACTTTATTAGTCACATCGCTGACTTGATTGGAGGCTAACGTTCCTTTTAACGCCGAAATTTCGTGATCGAGGGTTTCTTTTTGCTGGCGACGATCAAGAATTTGGGTTTCTAACTGACCGAGTTCTTCGTGCAGAGACGAGATTTGCTGCTGCAATTGCTCAATCGCCGCTTGCAGAGATTTTGAGCCAGTCTCAACTTGTTGGCGTTTGGGTTCGGCTGAAATCAAAAACTGATCAAGTTCCGATCGATAGCGTTCTAGCTCGTTAATCTGCGGCTGCAAGGTCAATAGGTCAGCTTCTATGCGCTGTTTTTGACCTGTCATCGTGGTGATCTCCTGAATCAAAGCTTCTTTCGTATTTTTCTGTTCTAGAATTTGCGCTTTGATTTGGTTCAGTTCTGCTTGAATCGTGGTCAGGTTCAGTTCTGCTCGCTGTTTGGCTGCAAGGGCTGTGGATAGCGACTCCTTGAGGTCGGCTTCTTGGCGCTCTAGTGCCTGAAGCTTGATTTGACGCAGATGAACCTGGCTATTCGGTGCTTGAACTGGAGCCGAAGGGTCAGCGAGGTTCCAACTGACGGCAGCATTGGGTTTATAAACAGGTTGATGGGGAGAATCGAGGTTTTGGGCGATGCGATCGTGTTCTTCACTCAGGGCAAGCAGTGACTCATAAGTCTCCGATCGTTGGCGCTGCAACCCACGAATGTGGGTCATCAACTCTACGGAGCGTTGCTCAAATAGCCGATGATATCGACGTTCAGCGACCGCTGCCCCAACCAAACTTGCAAAGCAGGTAGTCAATCCCGCCAGCAGTGCCCTACCAAAGTCTCTGCTCGTCACAAAGCTCACACCAAAGCTGACCGCAAAGGCAACCAAACTGAGAAGAAGACGACTTTTGAACATAACGATCGTGCTTGACAACCTTTCATTAAAAAGAATCGGCTTGTAACAGGGTGTACGCGCTCTAGACAGCGTAGCGTGACATACTTCAAACGTTCATAGTGCGGTCTGATTACAGCCTCATCAATGAGAATTAGGACTTACGCAAACCTCCGAGGTTTTGGTCAAAATGCGTAAGTCCTGAGAATAAACGCCGAACTTGTACGACCGCATTTGCCCATTTAACCACTTAGCAAGAGCAGATCCTTTGGCTTTCTCCACCTCACCAAACTCGTCCAGCAGCATCACCACTTTTTTGTCCCTATGAAAATTGTCTTGTGCCCAATTTGCAGACGCTTTAATTCTTTATCCTCGCCGCACCTTGCTTTAACGATCGTTTCTTGAACCAGACTATCAGTCTTTTTGCCGTCCGCCTCTCCTGCTTTCCCCAACCGCTTCTCCTTGCCTTGGTGGATCGGTTCCAGCAATTTTGCTCCGTAAGAGAAACTAAACCCAATTAGAGTGGAAGCGATCGCCTTGACTGCATTTTTTCGAGAAAAAGTGAGTAAAGCCCATAAACGCTACCAACCCCAACTCCCCCAAGCTTGAGCAGACTTTAAAAAACCTGAGTTCGGGATAAGAATCGGGATAAGAAAGAGGCAAACCCGATAGGCTGAAAATGCTAAAGTCTCACGCCTGATTTGCCCTCATGCTTAATATAGAAGAGCTGTTCTGCTCAACCGATGATTTGTGCCGAACCTTTGAACCTCAATGGAAGCAGCAACTTTTAGGATTTGGACTCAAGCTTCGGAACGGACAAGGGAATTTGAGCTTGAGCGAAATCATGACCATCCCGATAGCCTTTCATCAGTCGTGTTAGAGCAACTTCAAAACCTATTATCAAGAGAAGGTACAGACGGAGTGGACGAATGGCTTTCCAGGCTTAGTCAGCAAGAGAGCGCTTCATCAAATGGGTTCCGAGTGCCTTAGGACCGATGTGTGCATATCTGCGCTCATGTTTTGGCAAGTGTAGCGGCATCAGTTTTAGGGACTCCACGTCGCTTAAAGCCTGCCACAACCGCCAGATTGGGCAACATAAGGTGTTTGAGAATTTAGCGGCTCGTGGCAAAACCGCCGTCGATTGGTTCTTTGGCTTCAAACTGCATCTCGTCGTCAACGATCGCGGAAAGTTGCTCGATATAATGCTGATTCCTGGCAACTGAGTTCAACGGAGCATAGAGCACAAAAGAAAAGCTGAGACTATCTTTGAAAGTAATCATAAATCTTTCGAGTCTCAGCTATGGAACCTATCGCGACTAGATCTGAGCGTAATTCTTTGTGAAGTAGACGTTTTTGAAAGCTCGACCGGATGAAAGTTTGGCTTCAAACTGCATCTGATCATCAACGAGCAGTTCGCCCTGCTTGCCTTGAAGCTCACCCCTGCTAACACTGATGAGCGCAAACCTGTCCCCAAAATGACGCAAGGCTGGTTCGGTCAGCTCTTTGGAAACCGAGACTACCTTGCTCAGAAGTTGTTTGAGGAACTCTATGAGCGAGGCTTGCAATGCGTCACTAAAGCCAAGAAACCCATAAAACAGCGCCTCGTCAAGTGGATGGACAAGATTCTGTTGTGGAAACGCTCGCTGACTGAATCGGTGCATGACTCATTGAAGAACATTAGCCAGATGAAGCGTTTCCGCCCTCGCAGTTGCTGGAACTTTCTGGTCAATTTGATTGCAGGCTGAGTCGCCTACACCTATTAGCCCAAGTTACCCTCGTTGGATGTGCAGCCAACAGGCTTACCTGCTCTACCCCCTGCCCTCTTCTAGTCTGTCGAACTCACCACTCAAGCGCAACATGAAACAGCGAGTGATGCCCCTTAACGACCTTCTGCTGCTCCGCAAGCGCTCGATTATCGAAACCATCATCAACCAGTTGAAGAACATCTCTCGAATCGAACATTCGCGCCATCGTTCTCCTATCAACTGCTTTGTCAATATTCTGGGTGGGCTTATTGCCATCGACCGAAGAAGCCTACGATTGCAATCAACTACAATCTGCTTCTTCCGGCTTAACCTCTGATTTTTACAGTGATTGCATTAGAAGCCCCGCATTTTTTGTTGATAGTAGGGCACAACCAAAATTACTAGAAATAAACTAATGTGAAAAGCCTCCCTTCAGCTGAGAAGAGAGGCTTTACTCTTGAATATTTATCCTGGCGATGAGCTATTTTTGCGGGAGGCTACCCTCCA
>JAYVFW010000448.1:0-29142 GCA_043772715.1 Phormidesmis sp.
TGAATTTGGGGTAGACACAGAAAACGGAAAATATAGCACGTTAAGGAATTGAAGAAGCTGGAATCCAGCGGTAGAGCGTCGGTACAGACACGCCAAGATTTTTAGCCACGTCACGAGGAGGCACCCCATTCGTCAACAGTTGCTTTGCCGACTCGATTTTACTATCGGTCATCTGACGTTTGCGCCCAAGTTGACGGGCGATTTCCAAACCAGCACGGGTTCGCTCCGCATTTAGCTCTCGCTCCATCTCAGCTAAACTTGCCATGACATGAAAGAAGAAGCGACCCGACGGAGTAGCCGTATCAATCGAGTCAGTAAGACTCTTAAACTGAATACCTTGCTGATGCAACTCACCGACTAGATCGACCAAATGCTTAACCCTGCGTCCAAGTCGGTCCAATTTCCACACAACCAAGCTATCACCTTCCCGCAGCATCTCCAGTGCCTTGGTAAGTCCAGGTCGCTCCCCTCGGCTACCACCAATCTTGTCATCAAAGATCTTATGACAACCAGCTAGCTTCAGTGCCTCGACCTTCAGGTCGAGATGCTGATCTGGAGTTGAGACCCGAGCATAACCAATTAACATCGGTGCGTTCCTTATCGAAACTCATGGCGCTGAGGGGAAATCAAGTGAAGGCGGACGGAGCGATCGTCCAAGCAGAACTTCCTCTGGGCACAACGATGGATAGACAAATCTTCCTGTGCAAGACGGTGGACGAACAGGCAATTTACCAAAATCTTGAGAGAACACAAAACGACTGGCGCGAGTGGCAAGCACAGTATTTTGCTAGTTGCCTGTTGATGCCTCGCTTCAAAATCGAAGAAGTCCGCGTAGGGCGAAATCTTTTGAACTGGGGGCATCTTAATGCGCTCCAGGAAGAATTAGGAGTTTCTAAACGGAATTTAGTGCATCGACTGAAAGATCTAGAACTCATTCAGGAAAGCGGCAATCGGCTTTACCCAGGCGAGAAACTGAAGTCTGGTGCGCCTCTGCTTGAGTCTTAGGAAAAATATTCAGCTATCAAATCGTCGCGCACAATGATCAAGGACAGACAAATCCGCACCCCAAGATGAATTAGAGTGCGTAGCGAGCGCTCAAAGCATTTTTATATTCTGTCGATTCAAAATCTAATCGACAGAACTAGCACGCTTATAATTCTGTCGATCTAAGTACAAATCGACAGAACAACATGGTTAGTCCCCATCTAGAAGCCGAGCGCGATCGACTTCTTCAACTCATCCAAGACCTCCGCAACTCTGGTAGTGTGGCTCCAAGCAACGTCTGGATCAGCCCTGCACCAAAGGGTGAACATCTCTAATACAAACTCAGCAGCAAGAATCCTGAGCACAAAAACCAGCATCTGGGCAAGGCGGGAAGCGAAAAGTATCGCGGCTGGAGAGCGAGGATACAACGACGGGAGGCGATCGCTGAACTAGAACAGCAACTTTCCATGCTTCAGTCATTAATTGATCGTCAGGCAGCTTTTCTTATAACGGCACCCGAAGTTGAAACTTGAAGTTGAACTCCGTTACTATCAAGAACGCATCTCAAGCAAGCCATAGTATTCACACAGAAGCTTCAACTTCTGCCTAAAGTCGGTCTTCACCGCTTCTGGAGCCACAATGAGGCAGTCTTCTCCATAGCGAAATACTTCGCGAAAAAACCAAAACGTATTTGAAACTTTTCTCACAATTCGTCGGACAGGTGGATTTTGATCGCTTAACCATTCATGGTGAATATCAGAAGTCTTTGATTCGTAGGCAAAGGCTAATCCTCGAAGCAAATGAATTTCGATCTCAAGTCCATCTAGATTAGAGCGCCATTGACCTGGGACAGGGCTTAGGGCTGCATCAAGAATCCGGTCTATTCGCAACGTCCAATTATGCTGTAGCTCTGGTGATTCCCGGTTTCCTTCGGTTTCTTCGCACCAGCATTCCAGATATTGTCGCCGCCCATAGGAAACGATTTTGGCATGTCGGATTGTGAATCTCCAGAGGCGCTCTGCGGCATCCTGATAGGTGAGATGAAAGGGAGTTTGAAGACGGATATATTGGTCAAGTTCTAACTGCCAAGGGGCAAGACGGTTATTCAAAGCGCGTTCAAGTTCACTTCGCAAGAGAATTGGTAGTTCACTCCGTTCGAGCAGAAGTTGAATGATGATTTGGGCAGAGTCAGGATGTCCGGCATCAATCAGAGCCTGAATGGATTGCTGCAATGCCTTGATGCGAGTTTCTGACCAGTCGTTGTTACGACCAATTAATAATTCTTGGTGAGCGATCGATTCCATTAAGCGGGAAATATTAGGACGATTGCCCCATAGCATCCCTTGCTCACGAGCGATTGCCTCTAGTTGAGCTTTATCCTGGTCTGACACCGAGAGGGTGATAGATTGCCCTTTCTGCCCCATAGTTTTTGTGCACGTACACTTTGTACTTGCCACTCTCTATTATGGATGCCATCATGGTTTTATGGCAACCTATTGGGTATTTCCTCGGAGATTCTATCTAGTCTCAGGTTAGATAGATGTCAGTAACAGTGCGTGTTAAGGAAAAATGATGTCTTCAGCACTTCTCGAACCTGGTCAAATTATTCGGGTGCGTTCTCGTCAGTATCTAGTTGAAGACGTAATCTTGCCTGATTCATCAACTGGGGATACGAGAGTTCGTTTAGCCTGTCTAGAAGACGATGCTCAGGGCGAGACGCTAGAAGTTTTTTGGGAACGGGAAATTGATGCTCAAATTCTAGAAGCATCATCCTGGGAATCGGTGGCAAGTCGAGGCTTTGACAACCCCCGCTACTTTTCAGCTTACTTGCATGCGCTGCGTTGGAACTGCGTCACTTCTACAGACCCAAAGCTGTTTCAAGCTCCCTATCGAGCCGGAATTGAAGTCAAGGCATATCAGCTAGAACCGTTACGCAAAGCGCTAAAAATGCCGCGCGTCAATTTATTTATCGCCGATGATGTGGGATTGGGGAAAACGATCGAAGCAGGTCTCATCCTCCGCGAAATGCTGATGCGGCAAAAGATTAAGCGGGTCGTTATTTCCTGTCCGCCCTCGGTGGTGCGCCAGTGGAAAGATGAAATGGAAAGTCGCTTTGGATTGACATTTATTGTTTACGATCGCGATTTCGTTGCCTCCAAGCGGCGTGAACGAGGTTACGGCATCAATCCTTGGAAGACTCATACGCGGTTTATCATTTCTCATTCGCTGCTGCGGGATGAAACTTATGCTGCGCCCTTGAGAGATTGGCTACAGGAGTTTTCAGCCGGGTCGATGCTGATTTTGGACGAAGCGCACAATGCGGCTCCAGCCAGCGCTTCTCGGTACGCGATCGATTCTCAACTCACTCGCACGGTGCGGGATTTGGCTCCTCGATTTGAACACAAGCTATTTTTATCAGCGACACCTCACAATGGGCACTCCAATAGTTTTGCGGCGCTGCTGGAGATTCTCGATCCACAGCGGTTCTGTCGGGGAGTGCCCGTTCGCAGCAAAAAGCTCCTGGATGACGTGATGGTTAGACGGCTCAAGCAAGATTTGCGCGAAATCAATGGTGCAGACTTTCCTAAACGAACTGTGATTCCAATGGCGATCGATGGTCTGCCGGAAGATGCCCCAGAACTGCAATTGTCGCGGTTGCTTCAGCAATATCGAACCTACCGCGAGGAACGGTTAAAGGATGCACCCAAGTCTACTCAGACAACCGCGATGCTCGTATTGACTTCACTTCAGAAGCGATTGCTCTCTTCGATCGAGGCGTTTGCCAAAACACTACGAGTTCATCGCACTGCGCTCACCCGTCAAGCAAAACAGCAGCCCATTTCAAAGGGTTTTGCGCTGCTAAAAGAGTCGCCAGGGGCAGATGACGATCGGGCGAATCTGGATGAAGACGAAGTGCTGAAGGAAGAAGCCATCCAAATGGAAAAAGCAACCCAGGCGGCTGGTGAAATTTCGCAGCAAGAGTTGGATTTACTAGAGGAGATGACTCAGATCGCTGAACAGGCGCGTCATCTACCCGATAGCAAGGTTAAGCAACTTGAACAGTGGATTCGTCAGAACCTTTGCCCAGAGCTGAATGCGTCAGGTGCAAAGTGGCTCGATCGACGAGTGCTGATTTTCACCGAGTACACTGACACCAAGCGCTATCTAGAGCAACAGCTTGGCGCAATTATTGCCCGTTCCGATCGAGCTTCCGATCGCATTGATACCTTTCACGGCGGCATGGGTGAAGAGCGGCGGGAGTTCATCAAACAGGCGTTCAATAGCGATCCTGCCCAGCATCCGTTGAGAATTTTGATTGCGACCGATGCAGCACGGGAAGGAATTAATCTTCAGAACTATTGCGCGGATTTGTTTCACTTCGACGTGCCCTGGAATCCAAGCCGAATGGAGCAGCGCAATGGGCGCATCGATCGTAAGCTTCAGCGCGAAAGCGAAGTCCGATGCCATTATTTTGTCCTGTCGCAGCGAGTGGAAGACCGAGTGCTGGATGTGCTGGTGCAAAAGACCAAGAGAATTCAACAAGAAGTGGGCAGTTTGTCGCCTGTGGTTGAAAAGAATGTGACCAAGTTGCTAGATGGAGGCATTCGGCAAGCTGAAGTGCAAAAGCTGACCACTGCGATCAACGCCGCAGATCAGCCCGATGAAGAATCAAAGCAGCAAGGTAGCGCCATTAAAGAGGAACTGGAGGCGATTCGAGTGCGCCAAGATAAGCTGCGGCAACAACAGGTTGAACTAGAAACCATGCTGAAGGACTCGAAGGTGTGGCTTGGGCTAGACGATCGCCATTTTCGAGACACGCTCTCGGTTGCCCTAGAAATTATGGGATCTGAGCCGCTAAAGCCGATCGATGCCACTGCCGCGATCGAGGATGAGGATCGAAGCCAGTGGTCTGTTCCGGCACTCGACCAGCAAGCGGGAGCCGATCCGACTTGGGCGACGACGCTCGACACTTTGCGATCGCCTCGGCAAAAAACGCAGAAGCTTTGGGATTGGCGGCGAGAGGCACCGATTCGTCCGATCGTCTTTCGCGATCCGGGTTCGCTCGATGGTCAGGTGGTGCATCTACATTTAGAGCATCGGATTGTGCAACGGCTGTTGGGGCGGTTTCTGTCGCAGGGCTTTCTACACGATGAGTTGACGCGGGCTTGTATTTGCCGAACGGATGATCCAATTCCACGGGTGCTGATTTTGGGCAGGCTGTCGCTGTATGGCGATCGGGCTGCCCGGCTGCATGATGAAATTATTTCGGTGGCGGCGGAATGGATTGACCCAGACGCGCGAGGCAGAGGACGATTGCGCCCATTGGGAGAAACTGAAAAGAAAGATGTCCTGCAAATTCTGGAAGACTCGCTGGCGCATCCTCGACTGAGAGACGTGCCGCCTGCGATCGTCGATCGGCTCAAGGCACACACCGCTAGAGACGTAGAGGATTTGCTCACGCATCTAGAACGCCGTGCGACTGAACTGGTCGATCGCGCCAAACGCAAATTGGAGCAACGCGGCGAAAGGGAAGCGGCGGAGATGAAGACTCTGTTGGGAGAACAGCGCGATCGCATTCTTAAGCAGTTCAAGCAATACGAGACTCAGCAGTTGTCTCTGTTCAATGCTGAAGAAATGCGGCAAATCGAGTCCGATCGCCGACATTGGGAAGTGCGGGTGGCGCAGCTTGAAGCTGAGATTGTGAGTGAGCCGGAGCGGATTCGGCAAACCTATCACGTTAAGGCTGAGAGAATTGAGCCAGTCGGCATCGTTTACCTGTGGCCCGTGTCTAGTTGAGGAGAAACAATGGCAACTGATTTAGATATCCTCAGGCACAAAGAATGGTTGGGACTGCTTCAACCAGTTGGTTTGGTTGTTTCTCCTCCAGCGTTGATTAAGGCACAGGCAGTGATCGATCGTGGTCGGCTTGTCGATTTGCAAGAGCAACTCTCGATCGTGGTTTCGACTGAGGTTTTGCCGCGTCACAAGGATGAGCAGATCGCTTGGATTGCTAACTTTCCAGCATTTACTCAAACGGTGTTGGGCTGGCGCGATCGAGATTTAGTGAATGCACCCGATGAACTTTCGGTGGCGTTGCCCAGCTATGGGGAGACGCTGAAACCGACCTATGCGGTGCGCGATCCAGACAGCGATCGCTGGGTTTTGCTGATTCAAGAAGTTGCGCCTGGACTGCCGTTTGACGAAGATGATCCCACCGCGCAAGGCTGGAAAGCCAGCATTCAGGCAAAGTTTGAACGGCTGCTGCGAGAGACGGGGGTGTTTGCGGGGCTTCTGGTGAATGGGGCTGAAATTCGGTTGGTGTATGCGCCGAGTGGTGAATCGTCGGGCTATTTGACGTTCCCGATTCAGGCGATGACCGAAGTGCCGGGGCGATTGATTTTGGGTGCGCTGGATCTGCTGCTGGGCGAAGATCGGTTGTTTAATGTGCCGGAGAATCAACGCCTGACTCGACTGCTGGAAGAAAGCCGCAGCTATCAGGCAGAGGTTTCAACCAAGCTGTCTGGGCAGGTTTTGGATGCGCTGTGGGAACTGCTGCGAGGGTTTCAATCGGCAGATGCAGCGATGAATGGAAAGTTGCTCAGTGCCATTGCTCAAACTGACCCGCAACATATCTACGGTGGATTGATTGCCACGCTGATGCGGCTGGTGTTTTTGCTGTATGCCGAAGATGAAGGGCTGATGCCAGATGATGAGGTCTATCAGCGTCACTATGCAGTGTCAGGTTTGTATGAAAAGCTGCGCGAAGATGTGGGCAACTATCCCGATACGATCGACCAACGCTATGGAGCTTGGGCGGCGCTGTTAAGTTTGTTTCGGCTGGTGTATGACGGGGGCGGGGCAACGCCTGAGTATCTTCCAGCGCGACGGGGACAGTTGTTTGACCCAGATGAGTATCCTTATCTGGAAGGTCGTCCACCCGGTTCTGAGTTTGCGACCTATGGCAGGTTAGAAGCGCCTCGTATCTCGGATGGGGTGGTGTATCGAATGCTGGATAAGCTGTTGATGCTGGATGGCGAACGGCTCTCGTATCGGGCGTTGGATGTGGAGCAAATTGGCTCGGTGTATGAGGCAATCATGGGCTACGAGGTGCAGATTGCCGCCGGACGATCGATTGCAGTGCGCCCAAAAGATGTGGTGGTGAACGTCGATGCGATTTTGGCGGCAAAACCTGCCGATCGCGCCAAGCTGCTCAAAGAGGCAGAGTGTGAGCTAAAAGGAAACGCCTTGAAGGACGCACAAACCGCAGAGGCGATCGTCGCGGAGATCGGTCGTCGGGTGTCACCTAGAACCCTGAATTTACTTGCAACCGGCAGTCTGTTTCTGCAACCCGGCGAAGAACGACGGCGATCGGGTTCTCACTATACGCCTCGGAAGTTGACGCAGCCGATCGTAGAGAAGACGCTGGAACCTGTGCTGAAGCAGTTGGGGGAACATCCGACACCGGAGCAATTATTAGATCTGAAAGTATGCGATCTGGCGATGGGTTCGGCGGCGTTTTTAGTGGAAGCCTGTCGGCAGTTGGCAGATAAGTTAGTGGAGGCTTGGAATACTCACGGCAAGCCTGCGGATATGCCGGAGACGATCGAGGATATCGTTGTGGCGCGGCGATTGGTGGCGCAACGATGTTTGTATGGAGTGGATAAAAACCCGTTTGCGGTGAATTTGGCGCGGCTGTCGCTGTGGTTGGTGACGCTGGCAAAAGACTTGCCGTTTACGTTTTTAGATCATGCGCTGAAGTGTGGCGATTCGTTAGTTGGACTGACGCGATCGGAGATTGGCAGCTTTGGGGCGAGTGCAGCTTATGAGCCAACGTTTTTTGAGGAACACCAGCAGTTAATCAAACAGTCGGCAACAAAAGTGCTGGCATTTCGGCAGGCGATTCAAACGACAGATACGCGATCGGACAATGACGCAGAGCAAAAACAAGCGCTGTTGGAAGATGTCGATCGCACTCTAGAACCTGCCCGATTGACGGCAAAAGTGGCGATCGCCTCGTTCTTTGTAGGCGCGAATGCTAAACAGCGTCAGCAAAATCGAGAGGCGTTTGGCGGCAAGCTGATCGGCTATGAGAAAGCGTTGGTGAGCGAGGCGGAGATTTTGGCGATCGCTGCTCAACTGACTGCTGGAGAAAAGGCAATCATTCCGTTTAATTGGGAATTGGAGTTTCCCGAAGTGTTCGATCGAGTCAATCCGGGGTTTGATGCGATCGTGGGAAATCCACCATTTGCCGGAAAAAATACCACAATTAACGCCCATCCTGACGGTTATTTAGACTGGCTCAAAGTGGTTCATCCTGAAGCTCACGGGAATGCGGATTTGGTGGCGCATTTTTTCCGGCGATCGTTCATTATTTTGCGGAATGGGGGAGCGTTGGGGCTGATTGCGACGAATACGATCGCCCAAGGAGACACCCGCAGCACTGGACTCCGGTTTATTTGTAACAATGGCGGCATCATCTACAGTGCGACGCGGCGCTATAAATGGCCCGGATTAGCAGCGGTGGTTGTGAGCGTGGTGCATATTTGGAAGCAGGGCGATCGCACAGGAGGGACACCGTTATGAATGCAAAATTAGCAGAATCGCTGGCAGAGGCGATCGCCGCATTATCCCCGGAGGATTATGCCTTATTCCAGGAGTCTCTGGTGGCTAAGACAGTGCAAAAAACACTGGGTGTCGCCGGGGGGTATGCCTGTATTCGGAATACGCGAATTCCAGTGTGGACGTTAATTTCTTTTAGTCAGCAAGGGATGGATGAGGAGGCACTGCTGAGGAACTTCCCTGGCTTAACGCCCTTTGATTTACTGGCGGCTCGAATGTATTACCGGACTCATACAGCGGAAATTGACGCGCTCATCACCTCTCACCACAGTGAGGAGGCTTGGGATGACGTTTAGGTTTTATGCCAATGAAAACCTGCCTGCCGAGTTGGTCATCACATTACGACGGCTATGGCACGATGTTTTAACCTCATACGAGGCGGGGAATGCTAATCAAGGGATTCCAGATGAGCAAGTGTTGACCACAGCCACAGCCGATAACCGAGCCATCATCACCCTAAATCGGGATGATTTTCTAGCGTTGCACCGCAGTGGGGTCGAGCATGGCGGCATCGTGGTTTGCAAAGATGACAAAGATCTCCAGGGACTCGGAGAGGTGCTTCACAACTACCTCACCACCCAAGAAACCTTACAAAATCGCTTACTAAGGGTACTGCAACAAAATCAACGTGGCTCTGGTCAACCTGTCTTTACCATTCGGGAGTATACGCGCTCATGAACCGCCCAATTCCCTCCGACCAAGCATTGATTCCAGCATCTATCCCCATTCAGCTTGATGGCAAACCTGTTGAGAAAATTACTGCTTTTTTGTTTGATCAGGGCGGCAATGATGACCCAGCCACGCTGTTAGCCAATGCAAATAAGAGTTTTGTAGGTAGCTATGTTTTGGGCATGGGTTTCACGTTTGATGATAGCAACCCGGATGCGACCTCTATTGCTGAAATGCACCGTCTGATCGAGCAAGATCCGCGCAATCAAGAGCGCATTTTTCCCTACATTGGCGGCGAAGAAGTCAACACTAGCCCAACTCATTCGCATCATCGCTATGTGATTAATTTTGGCGATCTGAAAGAGGACGAGGCGAGAAAGTATCCTGATTTAATGTCGATCGTAGAAGAGAAAGTTAAGCCCGAACGTTTAAAGGTTAAAGATAAAGGTGCTAAAGAAAAATGGTGGCTATTCATTCGATCAAGACCTGAATTACATAAAGCGATCGCACTGGGCGATCGAGTGTTAGTCACTGCACAAACTAGCAAATACAGGACATTTACTTTTTTGCCAAATGGATGCGTGTATGACCAGAAATTAGTTGTCTTTTCACTCAAAACTTTTTCTGGCTTTGCAACCTTACACTCAAGAATTCATGAGGTTTGGACTTTATTTTTCGGTTCCTCTCTAGAAGATCGACCTGTTTATACCCCGTCCGACTGCTTTGAAACCTTCCCCTTCCCCTCCGACTGGGAAACCAACCCCACCCTCGAAACCGCAGGCAAAACCTACTACGAATTTCGCGCCGATCTCATGGTGCGCCACAACGAAGGGCTTACTACCACCTACAACCGCTTCCACGACCCCGACGAGGCAAATCTCGACATTCTCAAACTGCGCGACCTTCATGCGGAGTGCGATCGCGCCGTCCTCAATGCCTACGGTTGGCAAGACATCCCCACCGACTGCGAATTTCGCCTCGACTACGAAGACGAACCCGACAGCACCAGCAAACGCAAAAAGCCCTGGCGCTATCGCTGGTCAGAAACCATCCACGATCGAGTTCTCGCCCGCCTGCTAGAACTCAACCGCGATCGCGCCGCCACAGAAATTCAGGGAAAAACAAAACGCCGAAAAGAACCCGCAAAAACGGCTACAGCTAGTTCGATCGATACCGTTCCCCACGCTCCCAAACAACTCGACCTAATCCCACCCGACACCCAACAGCTTGACCTGCTTTAAACTAAACTCATGCCCGCCAAAGACCTCTATCACGACACCGTTAAAACCGCCCTGATTAAAGACGGTTGGATAATCACAGAGCCGTTCTCACTCAAAGTCGGAAAGCGCGATCTCTTCATCGATTTGGGAGCTGAAAAACTGCTAATTGCCGATCGCACGAATCAAAAAATTGCTGTAGAAGTAAAAAGCTTTATCAGCGCATCTCCCGTGAGCGATCTTGAGCAAGCACTGGGTCAATACCTTCTTTATGAAAGTCTGATGCAAAAACAGTACCCCGATCGCTTGCTCTACTTAGCAATTCGCAGCACCGTTTACGACAGCTTCTTTCAAGAAGAAATCGTCCAAATTGTCCTTGAAAGCCGTCGCCTCAAACTCTTAATCTTTGATGAAACTCAGGAGGAAATTCTTCAATGGATACCCTAACCTCACTCGATCGCGCCCTCACCGAGTTGCAGCGCATCATAGAAGAATACTGCGAACTCTTCAACCGTCACCCAAAAGGAAGCCTTTGCAAGCTGATTATTGCAGACGACAAAACACGCTACCTCGTAATCGACGAAGGCTGGATTGACCAAAAGCGAGTTCATTCCCTCATTTTTGATGCCGAAATCCGCAACCATAAAATCTGGATTCACCACGACGGACTCGACCACGGCATCACTGACGAACTCATTGCTGCGGGTGTCCCCAAAGACCACATCGTATTAGCCTTTCATCCGCCCCATGTGCGCTCTCATACCGGATACGCAGTCGCGTAAGCCTATCCCTCAAGAATCGCCTGTCCTTCAACTCAGTGCTGCCCTATGACCTACACCCCCACTAAAACCCTCACCTTTGATGAATTCATTGCCCAATACGGCGATGACCCTCGCTATGAATTAATTGATGGAGAACTGCGTGATATGGAACCGATCGGGCCTCATGAAGCCGTAGCGGGCAAAATTGCAGGACATATTTTTGCTGAAATTCTCCGCACCAACTTAAATTGGTTTAGTCCCAAAACCTGTCTGATCAAGCCTCCTGCCGCCGAAGCAACTGCCTTGCGCCCCGACGTGATTGTGCTAGACGAAAACCAAATTAGCAAAGAACCTCTCTGGCAGAGAGAACCAATTATCACCCGTGGCAGCACCATCAAGCTCGTCGTCGAGGTCATCAGCACAAACTGGCAAGACGACTACGCCCGCAAAGTTGAAGAATATGCCCTGCTCGGCATTCCCGAATATTGGATTGCAGACTATCGCGGCTTAGGCGGTATCGCTTTCATCGGCAAACCCAAACAGCCCACCTTCACGGTTTATCAGCTCGAAGGGGAAGAATACACCCAGCAGCAGTATCGCCTAGGGCAAACCATCCACTCTCCCCTACTGCCTCAACTCCAGCTTCGTCTAGACGATGTTCTGCCCCGTTAACCGTGTCTACTCAACCAGATGACTGTGCCCCAACTCACCTCTGCCGAAATTCGCTCCACTCTAGTCGATGCCCTCCAGCTTGACTTAGTAGGCCCCACACCTGCCGATCCTGAACGCGCTGAAGAAGTGCTGATCCAAGCCCCATCCAAGTGGTATCTCACAGGTTTCCTAGCTCCCTTTGGGGCAAAACCAGATGATCGTTCCGATCCCACCGCAGATGAGATATCAGATGAGGTTGGGGCAAGTGACTCTAGCGAAGATAGCCAAACTCCCGAAGCTGCCGCAGCCCGGAAAGCTTTATTCCCTTCGTCGATGGGATTAAGCTTTCTAATCTCGCAACAAACAAAAGAGCTGCAAGCCACTGTCCATTGGGGCGACTATCTGCCCGTCGAACTGGAAGAAGACACTTCCGAGCAGGAGCTAGACGACAAAAAGAAACGAAAGCCCCAGGGATGGAAGCGCATTCCTCAAACAGCAACGCTGACTGTCCCAATCGCTGCCACTGAAGATTCTTTTGAAATTGAGATTCCTGGCGGGAGCGGTTTAGCATTAGTCGTCAACGGTCGCCCAGTCCACGACGCTCGATTCACAGCAGGCACCCTTTCGGTATCTATTTTTGTCGTGAACTATCGCAAGATGCAGTTTAGCGAGAAAGATACGACCTTCGCCTTTCAAACCTGTCTGATCGTACAGTGCGAAGAAGGCTTTGTGCCCCGCTCAGACCTGCGAGGCATCGATAGCGACGATTGGGATGAAGCCGTTGCCAGCCTTCAATATCGCCATGACTATGAGTTCGCGGTCGGTCACAACGTCTCAGCCCTCGCTCACTCAACGCATTCAGGTCATTGCACAGAAGTTTGCACCACCTGGATTCCTACTGCCAATGTGCCCAGAGTCGAACCCGCCCCGATCGCAGATGTAAAGCTGGGCATGAAAGCCCTGGCCGATGCCGAAAGTGCAGCCGCGATTCAACAAATGCTGAGTCCAATGGTGACAGAATATCGCACTTGGATTACGGCTCAGCGCGATGCCCCAATCGCTTCCCCCTATGCTGAAAAAGTCGCTCAACTGTTGAACGATGCTAACCGCGCCTGCGATCGCATTGAAGCCGGTCTTCACGCCCTAAATGACACAACTGTACTGGAAGCCTTTCAGATCGCTAATCGAGTCATCGAGACCGCCCGTCGCCGTCAACTGAGTCAAGATCGAGCCGCACCGCCCGACAGCTTCGATCCACCTGAATGGCGACCCTTCCAGCTTGCCTTTATCCTCCTCAATCTAGTCAGCATTGCTCAACCCGATCACCGCGATCGAGAAATTGTCGATCTCCTATTTTTTCCGACAGGCGGCGGCAAAACCGAAGCTTATTTGGGACTGGCAGCGTTTACGCTGGTACTACGCCGCCTCAAACATCCAGGAATTCAATCATCGGGAATGAGCGTATTAATGCGCTACACTCTGCGCTTGCTCACCCTCGACCAATTGGAGCGGGCAGCTCGTTTGATCTGCGCTTTAGAACTAGAACGACAGAAAGACCCAGCCAAATTAGGTCAGTTACCGTTTGAAATTGGGCTTTGGGTCGGTCAAAGCGCTACCCCTAACAAAATGGGCAAGCGGGGCGATAAAGATGAATACTCCGCCCATGAACGCACCCTAGCATTCAAACGGGACAGCAAAAGTAAGCCTTCTCCGATTCCTTTAGAGCGCTGCCCCTGGTGTGGAGAGAAATTTTCCGCTAACTCTTTTCAGCTGCACCCCAGCGAAGATGCCCCAAAGAATCTTACGGTGGCTTGCGTCAACCGAGACTGTGATTTCCGCAGCCGCAATCCCCTCCCGATTCTTGCCGTAGATGAACCGATTTATCGACGACTGCCCTGCTTTGTGATCGCCACAGTGGACAAGTTTGCAGCACTTCCTTGGGTTGGGCAAACGGGCGCACTCTTCGGGCGTGTTACTCACTACAACGAGGGCGAGGGGTTTTATAGCGCTGGAGATCCAACCGTCGCGGGTAAGCGAATGGAGCATTACCTACCCCCTCCAGATCTAGTAATTCAAGATGAGTTGCATCTGATATCGGGTCCGTTAGGCACAATGGTTGGGCTGTATGAAACGGCGATCGACACCCTTTGCTCCTACACCGAAAACGACAAGCTGATTCGCCCCAAAATTATTGCGTCAACCGCAACCGTTCGCCGAGCCAGCCGCCAGATTCAGGCGCTCTTTGGACGCAGCCATGTCGATATTTTTCCACCGCCCAGCCCCGATCGACATGACTCCTTCTTTGCCAGAACCGATTTTGAAGTCCCTGGACGGCTCTATCTGGGAGTTGCCGCTCAAGGGCGTAGCCTCAAAGTGGTTTTGCTGAGAACCTATCTAGCATTGATGGCAACCGCTTACAAGCAGTATATGGAACAGGGCGGCAAGCGCAACAAAGACAATCCTGCCGACCCTTACATGACCTTGCTGGGATACTTCAACTCACTGCGCGAACTGGGAGGCAGCCGTCGAATTGTGGAAGATGAGGTCAGTTCTCGACTCGCTAAATACGGCGATCGCTTGCGACACGGAGAACTGGTTGGTTACTTCCTCAACCGCAAGATTGACGATGAACCCGAAGAACTCACGTCGCGGGTCAGCACGAATAAAGTTGCGAACACGAAGCGTCGTCTAGCACTCCCCTTCCACGAGGATGAGCGCGTTGATGTCGCGCTTGCTACCAATATGATTTCGGTCGGTCTGGATATCGTGCGATTAGGACTGATGGTGGTATTGGGGCAACCTAAAACGGCGGCTGAATACATCCAAGCGACCAGTCGAGTCGGTCGAGAGGCAAAGAAACCGGGTTTAGTCGTGACATTGCTGAATGTCCATCGCCCACGCGATCGCTCTCACTACGAGCGGTTCCAAAGCTGGCATAACAGTTTCTATCGAGCGGTGGAAGCCACTAGCGTCACTCCATTCTCACCTCGCGCCCTCGATCGAGGGTTAGCAGGCGTGGTTGTAGCGCTGGCTCGTCTCAGTATTCCAGAAATGACTGCCGCTTTAGGAGCCTCGAATATTGGTAGCCAACAGGATGCAATCGATGGAGTGGTTGAAACGATTGTCAGTCGAGCCGAAGCTCATAGTCCAGATTTAGATGCGACAGCGACGAGTACACTCCGACAACAGGTGAGGGCACAGGTGCTAGACCTGATTGATACTTGGAAGCAGATTGCCGATCGCGACAAACGACTGCAATATCAGAAAGAAGCAGACTTAGCGCCTCCATTGTTGCTCGATGCCTTAAACCCAGACACTGATAAAGAACCCTTGGAACGACAGAAATTTAAGGCGTATCGCAGTTTGCGGGAGGTGGAAGCAACCGTCAACCTGTGGGTACGTGATCCATACGGCATGAGCGTGGAGGACGAAAGTAAATGAGTGAGAAAAAACGCAAACCGAGCGGCGAATTGCGCCAAAGTCAAGTTTTAACTACCTTTGGGCCTGGCTCGATGGTTGATCTGCCAAAACACTCAGTCGTGATCTCTGGGCTGACGTACTGGAAGGGTGAGTGCCAATTGGTTCGCGAAGATCGGCTGCGCTACAAAGTTGCAAAAAGTTTGTCATCAAACAGTAAACAGAGCAATGAACAGAAAATTCTAGATATCCAGCTTCGTACCCCACCTCAGCAATCCAACGATCTTCAATCAGCCATGACCGGGATCGATGCCTTTGTTTTCCCGACCTGGTTTTTAGCTCAAGTAGACAAAACATCTGAAATTAATGGCAAGGTCTACCGCACCCGTCCATTAGTCTCCTGGAGCGCGGTCAAAGATGGATTGAAATTTGAAGGTAAACAGGTTCAAGCAGTGCCCGTTCGCTTTGTCCAAGCCTGCACCAATGGACATCTCAGCGACATTAACTGGTATGCGTTCGCCCACAATGATTTTGAGACAGCCTGCCGCAGACCCCTCTGGCTAGATGAAGGCGGTTCTGGCAACGACTTTGAAGAAATCTTTGTGCGCTGTGAATGTGGCAAACGCCGACCGCTCTCCGAAGCAAAGCTGAAAGATTCTAAAGTGCTAGGAAAGTGTCTAGGGCATCGTCCTTGGCTCAGTTCACGCGGTCAAGAACCTTGCGTAGGACAGATCATTAACAGTGCTGGCGAACCCATTGCCACACATCAACCAGAGTACAACCGTCTGCTGGTGCGTTCTGCGAGTAATGCCTATTTCACTCAGATCCTCAGCGTTATTTCCATGCCGGATCAGGAGGCTGAACTCAAGAAGGCAGTCGATCGCTTTTATGAGGAAGATTTGCAATATGCCGAGGATCTGGCAGATATTCAAAAAGAACTCAAGAAGCCTAAATTTGCCGACCTCTCTGGGTTTGGAGCCAATACAGTTTGGACAGAAATTAAGCGTCGTAAAAGTGGACTGACGAATCCAGAAAAAAGTATTAAGCAGGTGGAACTAGAGGCTTTACTGACCTGTCCCGAAGAAATGGGCAAAGAGATTCCCTCTAGTAATCAAGAGTTCCAGGGCTATGCCCGTCGCCTCGATACACTCGATTCAAAGTGGCGGTCGTCTATTGATCGCATCGTTTTAGTGCATCGCCTGCGCGAAGTCGTGGCGCTGATTGGATTTACTCGATTTGAAGCCGCTATGCCCAACATTGAGGGAGAGATCGATGACTTAGCGATCAATATCCGCAGGGCAGACTTAGACTTTGAGCCAAAGTGGGTGCCAACGATCGAGAACCTGGGCGAAGGGGTCTTCATCAGTCTCAAAAAGTCAGCGGTCGAGCAGTGGCTCAAGCACCCGAACGTGAAGACCCGTGCTGACAAATTGGAACAGGGTTTTTACAAGTGGTTAGACACCAGAGGCATTCCCCGCGATAAAGCGCAATTTCCAGGGGCGGCTTACATCATGCTGCACTCGCTTTCTCATTTACTCATTACCGCAGTGTCGCTCGATTGTGGCTATGCTTCTAGTGCCATTCGCGAACGGATTTATGCCTTCGACAAGATTGGCTACGGCATCTTGCTGCACACAGGAACCTCTGGTTCAGAAGGGACGCTCGGCGGACTTGTTGAGGTAGGTAGACGCATTGAGTATCACTTAGGCAAAGCTTTGGAGTACGGGCGTTTGTGCTCAAATGACCCAGTTTGCGCCCAGCATCAGCCCAATGATGAACAGGAAGACCGACTGCTCCATGGGGCAGCCTGTCACGGTTGCCTACTGATCGCTGAAACCTCCTGCGAACGTCGAAATGAAATGCTCGATCGGGCATTGGTGATCAATACAGTGGCAGGACTGGGGGCAGAATTCTTCCCAGACACTCTGCAATGATGTCTCCTTTTCTCAGCCTGAGCCGTCCCGCTTTGAGTAGCTTGGCAGCCGCGCTGGAGATGGAACGGCTTAGTTTTCCGGTTCACCCCTTCTCTTTAGCCAACTACGTTCCAGACGAACTTGGAACCGTCATCGCGATCGAGCTTAATAAGCTACGCCAGCAAGGAATGAGTGCAGCGCACATGGCTTATATGCTAAAACTTTTGGCACAAGAGCGGGCAATCTCCCACCAGAAACAGGAGCAGGTCGATTTAGTCTGGACGGGTCCTGAAGTACCGGGAACTGAAAGTAGAGATACGGCGGTAGTGGTACGGGAGTTGTTTAGCAGTGCCCGTCACAGCATTCTCATTTCTAGTTTTGCGATCGATCAAGGGGCTAAAGGTCATGAGCTGTTTCGCCCCTTAGTTGATCGGATGAATGCCAACCCTCAACTCAGCGTCCGCATGTTTCTAAACGTCAAGCGGCAGTACAACGATAAAACACCCGCTTCTACCTTGCTGCGGCAATTTGCAGAGAACTTCCGCAAACACGTTTGGATAGGACAGCGATTACCAGACGTATTTCATGACCCAAGGGCACTCGAACTGTCCACCCATACAAATGCTTGCCTGCACGCTAAATGCGTAGTAGTAGACGACGAGCGAGTCTTTATTACCTCAGCCAATTTCACAGAAGCGGCTCATCAACGCAATATTGAGGCAGGGGTCTTAATTTCTAATCGAGTTGCCGCAAGAGCGATTCGTTCTCAGTTTGAGATGTTGGTCACTCAGAAGATTCTCCAAAAAATACCAGGGCTGTGAGCTTTAGCTTGGGTCGAAGCTCGAATCATCAGCTTGTTCTGGGTCTGCATCCCGGTCTAACTCCTCAACCACAGATTCAATCTCATGCTGCAAATCTTCAATAGAAGGAAGCTGTGCTTTAAATTCTTCAGGAAGCCCCGCTGTAGTGCGGTAGGTCGAAACCCCAATCGGCTGATTCATGCCCCGAAGCGCGTACTCAACGATCGATTTCTTCTTGGAGCGGCAAAGGATAATCCCGATCGTTGGATTATCGGTGGGACGGCGTAATTTATCATCAATAACATTGACATAGAAGTTGATTTGTCCCGAATACTCAGGCTTGAAGTCAGTTGTTTTTAGCTCGATCGCCACAAAACAACTCAGGGCGAGGTGGTAGAAAAGGAGATCGACGAAAAACTCATCTCCCTCAACCTCAAGCCGATATTGACTCCCGACAAACGCAAAGCCAACCCCCAGTTCCAGTAAAAACTTTTGCATGTGTCCGAGCAGAGCACGTTCTAAATCGCGTTCAAGGATTCTCTCCCGAAAATCAAGAAACTCAAGATTGTACTCTGACTTCAGAAGACTTTGAGCGAGATCGGATTGGGGAGCGGGAAGCGTTTCTTGAAAGTTCGTTAACGCGCCACCCTGACGGCTATACAAATCGCCCTCAATTTGATGGATGAGAACGTTTCGACTCCAACTGTTCTCGATCGTCTTTTGGATGTACCAGATTCGTTGCGCTGGGTCTTTCACCTTGTCTATAAGCGCACAGTTATGCTTCCAGGGAATTTGTCCACCAAGCTGGTGGACAAATTGTTCGTCGGGATAAGCTTCGGCAAAAGCTCTCATATAAAGAAGGTTGGTACGCGAGAATCCAGTTATTTCAGGAAATTCGAGGCGCAAGTCTCTGGCAAGCCGCTCAATCACTTTTGCGCCCCAACCTTCATTCTGCTGACGCTGAAGAATTTCACGCCCAATTTGCCAATAAAGCAGCACTAACTCCCGGTTGATAGCCAAAGCTGCCTTCACCTGAGTAGAACGAATCCGTTCCTTCAAGTTTCGGAAAAAATCGTCGTAGTCATCTGGAAAAAGAGAAGTTTGCTTTGGCATAAATTGACTATTTCCAGCCTACTTCTGCTGACGAACAGCAGATTCAACGTCTTTAGCAGTCCCTTGCACATGGGATAGAAACGCGGGCAGCGCCTTGATTAGTGCCTTCTCCGATCGTCCAATTTGTTCCGGCTCCGGTAGTTCGCTCAGTTCCACCAAAACCACCTCGATTTTCTTCAGCAGCTTCAACTTCTGAGAAATAGGAACTGAGTTCCTATTTTTCTCATCTCGCCCTTCCTGCTTCTGTTCGCTCAACACTTTGCGGACGTAACGAGCCGAAACCCCGATCGCTACCGCTAGGGCAGGACCTAATGCCTTTTCCCCTTCTTTAGGGCGACCTCGAACTTCCCGATAGTTGAGCGATCGCAGTCGTTCAGCCAGACGTTCAATTTGATCGCGGGTGTAGTTTACCCGCTTTTCGTTCTCCGCCAGCTCAACCTGAAGCGCTCGCTCCGGTTCCTGTTCTGCATCAAACGCCAGCATGTGAACTTGAATCTGCCCGTCTGGAAACTGCTGATCGTAAATCTCTGAATTCGTTCCCTGGAGTGCGTAAAGTGCCGCTAAACGATGCCCACCCGCCAGCAAAACACCTTTCACATCCACAACGAGAGGTTCAATCAACCCTAGAGCCGCGATCGATTCCGCAAGCGATGCGACGTGTTGAGGGTCTAGGGGACGGGTGTCCGCTTCTCTAGACTTAATCTGACCAAGAGGCAGTTTGGTCTTCTGCGTCCGCTCCTGCTCAGACTTGGCAGCAGCCGCTTGGTCTTGTTCATGAATTGCGTCCGCTGTGGCAGCCGCCTCCGCAAATAAATCTGCACTATTCCGTCGTCTAGCCATTGAACACCCAATTTGCGATCGCCTGTAAATCTTTTGCGCCCTTGCAGTTTGGATCATATTTGATCAGGGGAACCCTTTCCGCACCAGCCCAGGAAATTGCAGAATCCTGGCGAACAATGAAGCGGTCGATCGCGGGATAGGCAGTCGCCAACTGTTGATCCAGGGATTGATCCATCGATCGACGTAGATCGATTCGACTGAGCGCCAGCGCCCATCGCTTTGCCCCACGCCTTCCCTTCTGCTGCCGCAGCTTCAGTTCATTGATGACTCGCCCAGCACCCATCACTGCCAAGGGGTGAGCATCAGTACAAATCAGAGCAACGTCCGCTGCTACCAGTCCTAACCGCTCCAAATATTCAACCCCTGGCGGACAGTCAAAAATCAATACGTCATAGTCCATTGATGTCACTGCATCTGCCAGGTCTTCCGGATCTAAAGACTGAATCGTATGTCCAGCTAAGTCTGGTCCACCCGGCAACACATATAGACCCGGTGATGCCTCCAGTGCCGTTGGCAACCCTCCAGAAAGCAGGTCGGCAGTTCCCGGTGCAGTCGGATTTGTGCCCAATACATAAGCAGCATTGGACTGCGGATCTAGGTCGATTACCAATACTCGCTTACCTTGACTCGCCATCACAGAGCTAAGTCCGCAGGCGATCGATGTTTTTCCCACACCGCCCTTCCGGGCAGCTACAGCAATCCGAGTTTGAGCCATTGCAAAATCACGCGCCTTGGTTTCTCACTCTGTTCTCACAAAGAAATAATAGTCGAGGTTGACCGTCACAAGCCACCATTCGCGATCGGTATGCCATGATAGACAAAAGGGCAAACAAAGTATAGATCATCACTAGCAGGTAACAGCATTACCTTACAGTCGGCACTTTGAGGAAAAACCAATGTCAAGGGGATTTGGTGTCACACAATCAGACCGCCGCAATCTTAAGAAGACTCCAGAACAGAAGGTTCAGACTCCTGGTACGCGCCAATGTGATGTGCAACCGGAAATTCAAACCTCTCTGGAAGAAGACTGGCGGGTCAATGCTGAAAAGCAGGCTTTGGCTTGGCAAGCTGGCGTATATAACCCCTTAGCTAGACTTGAACTAGATCGAGCTAGATCGATTAACGCAGACGAAGAGGAATGGTTGTTCCTGGCAAGAACCGTTGGTTGGCTGCAAGTTGAGAATGAGCTAGACGCAATTTATTTCACTGCACGACCCCCAGCTTTTGACAAGACTCAGGCAGATTGGTACCTTCGCCCAGACCTAACAAATTTCATAGAAGAACCAATCTTGCTTAGAGAAGCAATGGTTAGCTACTCTATCCCACACAAGTTGGCGATGAAGGCGATCGCCCGTCATGCCAAACGGCTAAAGTGGAAATCTGGGAAAACTAAGGCGTTTATTCAGGAAGTTACAGCAAAAACCGGAAGCGAGTTGACCAACGAAGATTACTCAGCCATACTGCTAGAACTTCAGCATCTGTAGCTTCTAGCCCAACTTAACTTGTCTCACCATCGAAAGAATTCCGATGGGCGCTTTGTAGCTGATGCAGCAACAAAACTAATTCGTCATCGATTAGTTGCCACCGGCTCCTACCTCCAAAATGTTCTGCAACCCACGCTTTAGCTTGAATGGGTGACCAAGCAAGTTCATGTACCTGAACCTGGATTTCTGCAATCAAATCCCCGACATCTTCAACTTCGGAAGGAGATGCGGTTAAGAATTTTTCTACATTGAGATTCAATTCATGCTCTGGGACAACAGAGGCATTGGGCAAATCATCGGAACTTGAATACCCATCAGCAGATGGAATCAACGGTGGAGACGTATCAAGCAGTTCAAACTGTTTATTTCTCTTAGCAAAGTAATGTTCATCCGGGATTGACGATTCGATGATTCGATCTCGTTTAGATTGCTGTCTTTTCGTAGCAAGTTGGTTCAAAATCTGCCAAACGAACGCAGGTCCACTCAAAGGGTCTTCAGAATCTGTAGCTTGTCGATCTTCTAAAGCAGAATCAAGATGTGAATCCGCTTCAACCAACTCCCCTGTGGAAAACCCCCCGCACTCCCCAACGCTTAGAATTGTTATCTCATCTGCTTCCTGCACTGAGGGTGCAGAAGCAGAGAAATGATAAAGCTTATTGGTAGGTTTAGGGTGGGATTGTATATCCAGCAAGGATTCTAGGCTCTCAGAATTATCACAATCTACCTCAACAGGGTGGTATTCCTTTTCTGGAGAGGATTCTAGGCTTTTGGGATGCCATAGGCTGCGGTATTTATCCAAGGTGGCATTCCCGATTCTGTAACCTCTAAGCGCGCTTCGTCGAGCTGTGGCTTGTGCAGGTAATGCACTGTTTTCTAAGAGATCACCAATCGCGTGTTTAATGCGATCGCGGGCTTCCTGGGATTGCTGCTCATTCCAGGTTGGCTTTCTGTCTTCTGGTGGTTTCTCCAGTGACTCTAGTAAGTTTTGGTCAGAACCATACGGGTAATACCGTTGCTCGGCTGACCTCGCCCACTCTTTTGCCTTCTTGCCAATCTCGTGTTGATGCCCACAAAACTCAGCATAGCCAGGGAGGGCTTGAGCCACTTCAACTATTCGGTCTGCCAAGGCTTGACTTTCTAGAGGACTGCCGCCAAATAGTGCATGGTGAAATACCCGTTCTCGATTTGCGATTTTTCCGAGCAGGAATTGGGTTTGTCCTGAACCTGTCCATCCAGGCTCAATGTCATTGTTTAGGTCGGTGAGATACTTTCGCCCCCGCGTTTTGATTTTCTTGCCGTAGTTTTTGCGCTGCGCGAGTTTAGCAAGGCGCTCCACCTCACGCGCAGACACCTGGTTTCTTCGTGCCGCAAACTGCCAGCTTTGAACGAATGCGTGCTGAGACGTAAAAACGGGTGCCCAGTCTTTGTTCAGAAGATACGACCCCTGTTGAGCGGGTAGTCGATGCCCGTTGTAGTTGATCGGTAAGTCAGAGTAACCCTTTGGATTGGGAAAGATTTCGAGTTGCCCCCCTCGCAGTTTGAAGCCTTTACTCTCTAGCAAGGTCTTAGCAACTAGGGCGATTGCCCAAGACAGGACGACTTCTTCAAACGGGAAATATAGGTGCAACCCCTCGCTGTCAGAGCTAGAGACCCCAACGTACTCAACTAACCCTAATGGCTCAAGTGCTTCGACAAGGCGGGCGATCGCCAGTAAATCTCTGTTGGGGTGGTAGGCACTGCGGATATCGATGTCGATGAGCAGGTATTTCGTAGCGCTGCCGAACCGAACACCGTACAGGTACTCGCCTTTTTGGATCATGCGATCGGTGAGCAGGTGAGTGTTTTCAGTCTTCCACTCTGGTCTTTTCTTCGGCTCTGGATGTTCTGCCCAGAGGTAGTCTCCTCGATGGGGAAATAAGGCAAGAAATTGATCATCCCACTCGCGAACAAATTCAAATCTTGGTAAGACGGGTTTATAGGCAGGTGCAATCATATGGCACCTCCTGGCTCAGGGCACTTTAATAAGGTGAACATAACGGACTCCTAATGAATGACTTTCGGGTGTAGTGGGTCAGGAAAGTCACCAAAGATGTCGTCGCTCAGGCAAAGAATTTATAGAAAAACGTTTCCTGGGTCTTGCAACTTGATCCCAAGATGTTAGAATTCATTTGCATGGCGAAGCTTCGTCATGTGACTTGGATACCCTTTGTAGGATCATCCAGGCTACATACCGAATAACACATAGCGGAAGAAAGTTTCCTAGGCTTCGCTCCCCGCCCTGTGTACTCCTAAATCGGTGACTTCAAATATGAATACTTCGTGCGACCCCTAACTGGTACTAACAGTTGGGGGTTCAAACGTTTTTGGGAAACCTCCTCGATACAATCAGCATTTTCTTTTACTCCTACGAGCAAACATTTACCCTTTTGATCGGATAAGGTAGTGTAACGCAAAACATAGTATGCGCGAACTGCCCAACGGATAGCAAACACGACCCTATTTTAAGCTCAAAACCTCCACACGTGGTGTTTAGTATCAAGAGGGATCAAAGTAGAAGGTCAGATTTGATCAATCTTCAAGCAGTCGCTTAAGAAAACTCATCGCTTCATCTTCCTTTAGAGCATCCATTTATTTACCATCCCTGTGCTTTCCCTGGTCATGCTCCTTGGCAGCCTTTAAAGCTAACCAGGCAAGCAGATTCGGGACAGACCTGGCTTCGTCGTCTGCCCACTTTTGCAAGATGTGGTGCGTTTCATCGTCTAAGGTGACCGTTATCCGCTTGACCAACTCTTCTTCCTCAATCTTGTCTGCCATACAGTTTAGTGTTTGATCGGATCGATCAGAGCATTTATGGTTTTTTATGTTTTTTGTTATAAGCCTATGCTAATTTATGATCACCGCTTTCGCTGAGAAAGTTTTGAACATCTCTCTATATCCAAGGCAAAGATCATGGAGAAGCAGCTATCAATCCCCCCTGTAGTTCTTTCAGAGCAAATACCTAAACCGTTGCCAATACCCAGATTTCAATTAGGGCAAGCGGTAAAGTGGGCTTGTGTTCCCACTGGTGACTATGGACGTGTAGTGGGCATTGTTTTTGGCAGTGAGGGAAGCATCAGGGCAGAAGGCTATCACTATGCGATCGCGCTAGACGCTTCCAGCCCCTCATGTATAGATGGCATTACTAGCGACTGGGGCTTTGAGGACGATTTGGCGTTAGTCACTTCCAACCCAACCGCAGGAGATCACTTGGAGGAGGGGTTTGAGTAGTAACGGAACAGAAAGTAACGTTAAGCGGCCCAATCAGCGTGTACCAGTTGAACCCTCTGGAACTTAGGAGCCTCAACCCCCTGCTATGCCGTTCCTAATTGCTGTACCAAATAACCTAGAGGCTAATTGGTATGTCTCAATGAGACTGAGAAGTGCTTTTTGAAACGATTACTCAGCCGGCATTTCAGCCTTAACGTTACTTTCTGTTCCGTTACTACTCAAACCCCTCCTCCATCTAATCCTTCCGAAGATGGGGAACTCTAGCCCCAACCATCGGCTGTTGACCCTTACTCATGATTTCACTGCAAACGTGGCTAACCTGCTGAAGATAAGATGCCCCCGATCAAGAAGTGAGTCGCAATGGCAAACGGAGCTACCTTTGTTGACCCTGATACATCAGTCGCAATAAGGCGAGGGTCGTTCTCAATAAAGCACTCAAAAATAAGCTGATTTATTTGACTGACGAGAGAATGCAGGTTTCAGACTCTAAACTAGTCATAGAACAACTCTTTTATGACTAGTTGAATTTTAGGCATGACAAAGCAAAAACGAGTGCCCGATGGTGGACGATCTCGCCGACTTCCTAATCAAAAACTTCGCAGTCGTGAATATTTGCAAACGGGTGAGGTCGCTGCACTATTAGAGGCAGCAAGAGAACAGAGTCGATATCGCGATCGTGACTATGCTCTCATCCTCATGATGTTTCGTCATGGGTTGAGAGCCGTTGAAGCGGCCATGCTGGAATGGAAAGATATTGACCTGGGTCGAAGCAGCATTTACATTCGCCGAGTCAAGGGAAGCCAGTCTGGAGTGCACCCCCTAGAACCCGATGAGCGAGAAGCCCTTCTGAAGATTCAGCAGAGCGCGGTGCCTCAAATCTTTGTGAACGAACGGCAGCGATCGTTTCTCATTCCAGCTAAGGTTCCAGGTCGGGCAGATCAAGCGACTGGAATTTCGCGAGTTGTAGAGCGGGTGGGTGAAGCGGCTGCATTAGGAATCAAGGTTCATGCTCACATGCTCAGGCACTCATGCGGGTACTGGTTAGCGAATCAAGGGCACGATACCCGATTAATTCAGGATTACTTAGGGCACAAAAACATTCAGCATACGGTACGGTATACCAAGCTGAATCCAGAACGGTTTCGTGAGATTCGGTGGTCGATGTAAATTCAGTCTGTCTACAACCATGAAACCTCGAATTCTGCTTTGGTTTGCTATCAGCATTACATTCCTCACCTCAACTAGTTGCACCAGGGAAAATGAGCTGATTCCGCAAACTCGCTGCAAGAGTGCGATCGCCATTGCCACTCAAACCTGGGAAGTGGATTACTACATCAGCAAAACCAGCGGTGGGTCGAACGCGCAGCGAACTCACTCATTTCAAAGCAATACGCTGACTAACCTCAACGGTGAAAAGCCTGTCAATGCAGCTTCTGGACCGGACGACAACGGGATTTGGTGGGTGGCTCTGCCTCCTCGTCCCACTGCCGACGAAGTGGATCAGCACCGCGATATTCAAGAACGTAACGACCCGCCTATGTTACAGCGATCTGTCGAGTATCAACTTCAGTGTGAGGAGGAGATATTATTGACAGACGCTCTAATGTATCGAGAAGTCAGTAGAGCGGTTCGCTCAGGACAAGCAGCGAGAGTGAGTTACTTGGGGAATCGGGCACTCAAGGTTGAACCCAAAGAGAGTGATCCGTAATCTGCCACAACGTTTAATCTATCCGCCTCTCAACCTACTTCTGAGTCTTTGCAAGAATATTTAGAGGCGATCAACAAAAATCTACAGGTTTTTTCTAATCAGCACGTAGTTGAAGGTAAAGCCCTCAAGAACACTATCTGATCAGCGATTCAATCGCTTCAATCACGCGAAAACGTCACTTCCCTCTCGCGTTCGGTTTTGCTTTGCTCGTCCCCGCTCATGTTTTAGCTTCACCCAGTTATTCTTACGCTACTGTTTCGATCGTCACTGCTGAACGAGATCTTCCCTGTTATATGCACACTGCCCAAAGTCTAACCCTCAATTTATCCAGCTTCTGCACAACCTTATCCACTAAATCTCCGGGCAGTTCCGCCTCTGGATCACCTGCTTACACACGCACTTATTCCAATTCAGACGGGCTTCCTGATGGCACTTACACCACGATCAATGGTCAGATTGTTGATCCTTCTGGCGATGGGACTGGGAGCGGTGGTTCATGTAACTCTCCAGACCAGCGTGATAGTCGAGGGTATCATTGTGGCGGTCGAGCTGCTAGTGAAAGAGCCAAGGGCAAGTAGATGCTGAAGACGAATGTGAGGACTAGCCTAACTCAATCCCGCGATCAATCTCAGTAGCGTATCGTCACTCCTTAACTGCAAAATTGAGGATCTGGTAGCGCAGTAGACCAAGCTTACTGAGCAGCTCAACGGCAGCGGTGGCTCGGACTGCCTCAGAATTGCCTACCCGATCAAACACCTGACGCACGATCGGGTAGGTGGGTAGAGTGTTGCGGGTGATGTCTTCCTGAGAAGTAAGGTAGAAGTTGGTTTCTTGGGCTAGAGTTTGGTAGTCCGACAGAGTGAAGTAACTATCTACCCGACCATAGGTTCCGGCTACCATAAGTGCCCCGAATTGAGCTAGTACTTTCTGGAGTGATCGAAAGACGGTTACAGGTACAAAGTCACAAATGCCCAAGCGTCCACCAGGGCGCAGTACCCGTCGCGCTTCCCGAAAGAAGTCTGCCCGACTGGGAAAATGGAAAATGCACTCCACTGCCAGTACCACATCCATGGAGGCATCAGCAAAGGGCATCTGGCAGGCATCTCCTTCTACAAACACAATCTGGTTGTGGTCGAGGGGCTTCACTTCTTGGCTTGCCCTAGCGATCTGACGGGGGTCGATGTTGAGACCAGTCAGGTGAAGGTTTTGAAACTGTTCGTTGAGGCTGGCGATCGTACCGCCAAAGCCACAGCCTGCGTCCAACACCTGATCGTTTTCCTTCACCCCTGCAGCTGTATAGATCTTTTGGCAGAGGCGTTCTGAGGCGAGCGCAAAATCCTCAACCGAGCCGTCGGCTTGAGATGGATTGGACCAGTATCCCCAATGAACATGTCGTCCAAAGGCTTGCTGCACAATTGCCTCACCCAAACTGAGTTGCTCCAGCAGAATGTCAAAGTAGGGCAGGGAAATGTTAGCGGGGCGCATGATTGTCGAACTCAGGGCTGGATAGGGTTAGTGGTTAGCTTTTTGTGCAAGGTAGAGCGCTAGATTATATGGAGATTGAGATGACATGAGACCAATTTAGTGCGAAAAAGGACTGAAAGCCTGAGTCTGCTGTAGAAGTTTGACGCGCTCTCTTCTGTCTAAAACTTTATCTAGAAGCCCTTTTACGTCGAGCTTGTAGCCTCATCTTGCACTTTTTTGACCTTGTATCGGCTTAACCCCGTGTACTGTTATTATCTCAGAACTCGTTAAACCTGCCTCATTTTGAGACACAAGTTCGGTAGCGGGTTAATTTACATGTTTGTGAATCTGAAGTCCTAGTTTTGGGAAAGCACATTCAAGTGTAAAACAAAGGAGCGTTTCTTTTACAGTTGAAACTGGCACACAACGTGCTCCGTGAAAATCGATTGGGACGAATCCAAAACTTCTGCGGAACTAACTCATAGATATTAGAACTGGTAAAACTATATAAACAGTTAAAACGATACAACCTGTTTATACTTTTTCGGTTGGTCTCCCTGTTTTGACTTTTTCTAGATTACTCACAAGATCAAGGAGGTCTTCTTCTCGCATTTCCATAAGAGCATGAAGACCTGCTCGGATAACTTCGCTCTTATTTACATTAACGGCTGAGTTGAGGCAGCGCTGCCGGACAGCAGTAATTAACTCATAATCTCTGGACGGCAAGGTGAAGCTGTCCCGGATCACTCGTTCCTTTTTGGACGGCTCTTTCACCACAGGGATTACAACTACAGGTTGTTCGCTGACTTGTGGTTTCTCTCCCAGTAAACTTTCTGCTTTCTCAAAACGACTTCTGACTGCTTCATCTTCTGCTTCAAGAGAGGCGCTAAGTGCCGATCTCATACTCTTCCTGGTCATGCAATGATTTCCTCTGGCAACGCGGCTGGGGTCTAATAGATAATAGGATAATATAAATCGTATAAACGGTAGAAACCATATAAATACTTTACACGATTTGAGTGGTTCTGCTTTTGACAGCGGTCATGCAAGAATAGAAGAAGCCAATAAATAGTATAAAAGCTTTCAACTGTAAAAACTGTATAAATCGTTTGTAGACTTATTACCATGCCAGCCAAAATCATTGCTGTAGCAAACCAGAAAGGTGGTTCAGGAAAAACTACGGTCAGTATGCAGCTTGCTGGCACGATCGCTCGACGAGGAAATAAAGTCCTTG
>JAYVFW010000449.1:0-8952 GCA_043772715.1 Phormidesmis sp.
TCGTTTCAATTCAAGCGGCAGCCCGAAAGCCGCCGCTACGGCTTAAAGAAGTGTTCAAACCACTCCTTCAAGCCGTAGCGGCGGCTTTCGGGCTGCCGCTTGAATTGAAACGCGCTCAAACCTGCTAACGCACCCGTTGAAGAGGGTAGCGGCGGCTTTCGGGCTGCCGCTTGAATTGAAACTAGCAACTTCTGAATGTCAGGACGATCGCTTTTGGTAGCGGCGGCTTTCGGGCTGCCGCTTGAATTGAAACGACAAACAAAAGCTCAGACATAAGACTCCTATGGGGTAGCGGCGGCTTTCGGGCTGCCGCTTGAATTGAAACAAATTTAGTCTCAGCACACCCTTCGATTTAGAATCGTAGCGGCGGCTTTCGGGCTGCCGCTTGAATTGAAACTGGGGCTTCTAAGGGAATGTATTTAACGATCGACGTAGCGGCGGCTTTCGGGCTGCCGCTTGAATTGAAACGGTTTGGCGATGCGTCTACCAACCCTGACCCAATCGTAGCGGCGGCTTTCGGGCTGCCGCTTGAATTGAAACTTGATTGGAAACCTCAATCCTGGGTTTAGCGAGAGTAGCGGTGGCTTTCGGGCTGCCGCTTGAATTGAAACAGCGTACTCTTGAATGATTGGACGAGTAAGCGGACGTAGCGGCGGCTTTCGGGCTGCCGCTACGATTGAAACGAATTGAAACGCTTGAATTGAAACGAATTGAGATGAAACCTGATTCCTTCGATAGGATACTATGAAGTACCTTGTAGCCGTAGCTTTCGGGCTGCTGCTTGAATTGAAACTATGTTAAATCGCTGGAAAATTAGTACTAAAATTGCTACGGGCTTTGCACTGGGGTTAGCAATCTTTACCACGATCGGCATCATCTCTTATCGAGGGACAGAGCAAGTCATTTCAACCGCTCGTCAAGAAAAGCAAACCTATCAAGTGTTAAGTCAAGTAGAAGACCTTCTTTCGTTGGTTAAAGATGCAGAAACGGGACAACGAGGCTATCTGCTGACCAGTGACAATCGTTATCTCATTCCTTATAATCGAGCGCGGACTGCAATTCAAAAAAGACTTGAAGAATTCAAGCGTTTAGTCCAAGACAATCCAGAGCAACAGAGTTACGTTCAGACCCTAGATTCTCTAATCGGTCAAAAGCTTGCCGAGCTTGACAACACCATTCGTCTTAAACAAGCCAATAAATCTGATGCCGCACTAAAAGTGGTTCAAACTGGTGAGGGCAAGCGGTTGATGGATCAGATCCGAGACACCACGTCACGGATGAAAGCTGGAGAGCGTGACTTATTGCAGACCCGATCGCAGCGTGCCGAAAACTCTGCCCGTCGCACCCTCAACAGCGTTCTCTATGGAATGCCACTAGGAATTTTGCTCCTAGCTTTAATTGGCGTAATTCTAAATCGCCAGATTACACGTCCGCTAAATCGAGTTTCAGAAGTGGCTCAAAAGGTCGCCGATGGAGATCTGACCCAATCGCTCGAATGCACCCGAAATAACACCGAAATCGAAAAATTGATGACGGCGTTTCAAAATATGACCAAAAGCTTGAGTGCTTTGATCATACAAGCCCAAAAATCCGGCATTCAGATCAGCACCTCTATAACTCAGATCGCGGCAGCAGGGAGACAGCTTGAAGCCACAGTCAACGAGCAAGTCGCCTCAATGCACGAAGTGAATGCCACGTCTCGACAAATTGCGTCAACAGCAGGCGAGCTGGCAAAATCAATGGATGGCGTAGCGGCAACGGCTCATACCACAACCGAATCTGCCTCTAATAGCCAAATCAATCTGAATAAAATGCAATCAGCAATGCAAAACTTAGTGCTGGCGACAAACTCAATTTCGTCAAAGCTAACGGTAGTGGATGAAAAAGCGAATAATATTAATACAGTAGTGACCACGATTACAAAAGTTGCCGACCAAGCGAATTTATTGTCTTTGAATGCAGCGATCGAAGCCGAAAAAGCCGGAGAATATGGAGCCGGATTTGCGGTCGTGGCGCGAGAAATTCGTCGCCTTGCCGATCAGTCAGCCGTCGCCACCCTCGAAATCGAACAAATGGTTAAAGAGATGCAATCATCGGTGTCTACGGGCGTGATGGAGGTCGATAAATTTAGCAAAGAAGTCGGACAATATGTGAATGATGTCGGCGATATTAGTCAGCAAATTGCCGGATTTATTCAAAACGTGCAGGGGTTAACGCCTCAGTTTGGAGCCGTCAGCCAACGCATGGATGAACAATATCGGGGAGCCGAGCAAATTAGTTTGGCGATCGGACAACTCAGCGATGCTTCTTATCAAACGGTGCAATCAATCCAAGAAACCAACAACGCCCTGGCTCAATTAGATGACGCTGCCCAGGGCTTGCAGCGAGAAATCTCTCAATTCAAAGTGTGAATGTCAAAGTATGAACGACTGCTGGAATCAAATTGGCGTTTGGGGCGATCGCTCGTGCAGTCAGCTAGAAACGGTGACTCACTGCCGCAACTGCCCGGTTTATTCAACAGCGGGGCGCAGTTTGCTAGAGCGAGACATTCCGCTCGACTATCTCAATGAGGGGATGGTCGAGATCGCCACGCCTGCAAATGAGGCGGGCAAGACTCCAGACGATCGCCCTGTCTTAAAAGGTTCAGCCGATACGCTGTCTGTGATTCTGTTTCGCCTGGGCAATGAACAGTTTGCCCTATCCGTGCGAACGCTTCACGAAGTCACCCAGCCGGGGGCAATTCATCGATTGCCTCACCGCAGCAACGATGTGTTTTTGGGGCTGATTAGCATTCGGGGCGAAATTCTGATGACGGTTTCATTAAGTCAGTTTCTCGGTTTAAAGACGGTGATAGATTCTTCTCTCAGTCGGCTGCTAGTAGTGGGGCACGACGATCGCAAATGGGTGTTTCCAGTTGACGAAGTGCATCGCATTCATCGCGTGCAGGCGAGTCAGTTAAAAGAAGTGCCTGTTGTGGTGTCTCAAGCAAGTCAGGCATACACCCAAGGGATTATTGACTGGCAGACCAAAAAGGTGAATTATCTGGATGCTGACCTGTTGTTTTACACGCTTGAGCGCAGTTTGTTGTGATAAGCCGTGCAGACTTTATGACTTATTACTCCATGCTAGATCTGTTTCGTCAAGAAGTAGAGACTCAGGTCAAATCGCTCCAGCAAAGCCTGTCGATTTTAAAACAGCAGCCCTCGTTAGGCGGCGAGTTGGATACGGCAATTCGATCGCTCCATGCGATCACTGGCTCGGCTCAAATCGTTGAAATAGAAGCGATCGCCACGCTATCTGAAGCGATGCGAGTCCGATTAATGGCGATGCAAGCTAACTCGATTGCTTTGTCCGACACGCTGATTGATCAACTCCTGCACGCGGGAGATCTGCTAGTGGAAATGAGTAATGTCACTGGCGAAGAACTCGATCGCTGGCTATCAGATCACGCCGAAGATTTGACCCAGACGCAAACGGCGATCGTGGGAAGTGACGTAGAAGCTATCGACTCTATCTCTGATCACCGGGTTCGCCCCCCTAGCCCCCCAACTCTGGGGGGAACCGGAGTTCAAAGTCCCCCAGAATTGGGGGATTTAGGGGGTGAAGATCTCGGCAATAACGAGTCCAAAGGCTCCCACATCCACGACAGTATTCAGAAGGTAAACCCTCCCGAAACGCCTGACTTCAAATTATCCAACGATCCCCAACCCAATCCGCCATCTCTGCTATTGGATAGCTCAATGATGGATTTGTTTCGGCTAGAAGTCGAGGCCCAAGCGACCCTCTTAAACAATGGTCTTTTAGCGTTAGAAACTCAGCCTCGATCGGCTCAAGAATTAGAAGCTTTAATGCGAGCCGCTCACTCGATCAAAGGTGCCGCGCGCATTGTGGGCTTAGATGCCGCAGTTCACCTTGCCCATGCGATGGAAGACTGCTTTGTTGCCGCTCAAAGCCAGACGCTTACACTGGATGGCGATCGCGTCGATGTGCTGCTGCGAGGCGTTGATTTGCTGCAAAATCTTGGTCAGGTGAGTGACGCTGATTTACCCGCTTGGCTAGCAAAACATGAGCTGGACTTTGCCTCGGTGCGATCGACGATCGAGACGATTCGCGACCCAGAAACAACGGTCATTCAACCTTTAGTGAGCGTGGAAGCACAAGCGGCGATCGTGCCAACGCCTGTCGCCCAGGCTTTATCAACTGATGCCCCTGAAACGACGATCCATGAGGTCAGTGTCTCTCCGATAGAATCAAGCCCTGCTGAATCGGCACCCACTCAGGATCGCGTCGTGCGAGTCAGCGCCGACAATCTCAATCGCATGATGGGACTTGCGGGCGAATCGCTGATCGAAGCAAATTGGCTGCCGCCGTTTGCAGATGCGCTGGGAATGCTTAAATCTCAGCAGCTAAAGCTTTCTAAACACCTAGAGCAATTGCAGCAAAACGCTCTGGTGAATCCTACCGATCAAACTACTAAAACGCTACTCGATGCGACCCGCAAACAAGATCAAGAATGCCGAAGGCTACTCAACGATCGCTTGATCGAACTCGAAGAATTTATTCGGCGATCGACAAATCTCTCCGATCGGCTCTATCGAGAAGTGATCACCTCAAATATGCGTCCGTTTATGGATGGAATGCCAGGGTTTCCGCGCATGGTGCGAGATCTTGCCCGCGCCACTAGCAAGCAAGTCAAATTGGAGATTGTCGGCAAAGCTACCTCGGTCGATCGCGACATTCTCAAAAAGCTAGAGGCACCGCTCACCCACATTTTGCGAAACGCAGTGGATCACGGCATAGAACTGCCAGCAGATCGCGTCGCAGCAGGCAAACCCGCCGAAGGCACGATTCGATTAGAGGCGATGCACCGGGGCGGAATGTTAGCGATTACGATCGCCGATGATGGCAAAGGCATTGCGCCAATGCTGTTACGTCAACAAATTGTTAATAAAAAGTTAGTTACGCCCGATATTGCCGCCCAGCTCACCGACGCTGAACTGATGGAGTTTTTGTTTCTACCCGGCTTCTCAATGTCAAAGCAAGTCACTGAGATCTCTGGTCGAGGCGTTGGGTTAGATATTGCCAAGAACATGGCGCAAGAAGTAGGCGGCACGGTGCGGGCAACTTCGCAGCCTGGAAAAGGCATCAGTTTTTATTTTCAGCTTCCCTTAACGCTCTCTGTCGTGCGGACTTTGCTCGTCGAAGTCTCTGGCGAAACCTATGCGTTTCCTCTGGCGCGAATCGATCAAATTGTGACGGTTAACCCTGCCAAGATTTCTGTAGTCGAAACGCGCCAATATTTCACCCTTGATCAAAAAAACATCGGTCTGATTCCAGCGCACCAAGTCCTCGATTTGCCGCCGCCCTCAACATCACCTGACCCGCTTTGGATCGTCGTGATTAGCGACCAGGCAAACACTTATGGGCTAGTGGTCGATCGCTGCCTCGGAGAACGAGAACTGGTTGTGCGTCCGCTTGATGCTCGCTTAGGCAAAGTGCAAGATATCAGTGCAGCCGCCTTGATGGGAGACGGGTCGCTGGTGTTGATCGTCGATGTGTCTGATCTCGTCCGATCCACAAATACCCTACTCAACGACGGCACGATCGCCAAAATCAGTCACGCCGAAGAGAATTCTGACTTGACCTTAAACGGCTCTGCTCCTCGCAAAGAGCCAAGGCGGGTGCTGGTAGTAGACGACTCGATCACGGTGCGAGAAATGGAGCGGAAGCTGCTGCAAAATCGCGGCTATCTCGTCGATGTTGCCGTTGATGGAATGGAAGGCTGGAATGCGGTACGATCGTCTCCCTATGATTTGGTGATCAGTGATATTGATATGCCCCGAATGAACGGAATTGAACTGATTAAAGCGATGAAAGGGCATTCCCGACTAGGGGCGATTCCGGTGATCGTGGTGTCTTATCGCGATCGCGAAGACGATCGTATCCAAGGATTAGAGGCAGGCGCAGATTACTATTTAACTAAGAGCAGTTTTCATGACGACACGCTAATTCGGGCAGTGGTGGATTTGATCGGGGAGTGACTATGAGAATCGCAATTGTTAACGATCTATTTATCGCGATCGAAGCGCTGCGACGAGTCGTGTTAACGATCTCCGAACACCAAATTATCTGGATCGCCAAAGATGGGGCAGAAGCGGTTGCTAAATGCGCTCAAAACGCGCCTGACCTGATCTTAATGGATCTGATCATGCCCGTGATGGATGGAGTTGAGGCAACTCGGCAAATTATGAAACGCTCTCCCTGTGCCATTTTGATCGTCACGGTGAGCATTGAGCAAAATTCTGCAAAAGTGTTTGAAGCGATGGGCTACGGCGCACTCGATGCCGTCAACACTCCCGTTTTAGGCAACCAAGGCACGCCCGGAGCCGCCCTAGCCCTGCTCGGAAAGATCGCGATGATTTCTAAACTCGCTGATAAGCCCAATATCCCCCTCTCCACGCCCCTGCGATTGCCGCCTTTCCCTTTGCAAGCATCTTCCTCGCTGCCCCTGATTGCGATCGGTTCCTCAACAGGCGGACCCAAAGCCCTTTCGATTATTCTTTCTCGGTTGCCTGCTAACTTTGAAGCCGCGATCGTGATCGTTCAGCACGTCGATGCTCAGTTTGCTGGTGGCATGGTTGACTGGCTCAATCAGCTAACTCCGCTCACCGTTAAAAGAGCCTTAGTCGGCGATCGTCCCCAAAAGGGCGTTGCTTTAGTTGCCTGCACCAATGATCATCTCTGTCTACAATCCAATCAGACGCTTAACTATGTCAGAGAGCCGATCGATTATCCCTACCGCCCGTCGATCGATGTATTTTTTAAGAGTGTGGCTCAATATTGGGCGGCTCAAGGCACGGCGGTTTTGCTAACCGGAATGGGGCGAGATGGGGCTGAAGGGCTGCGATTGCTGAGAGATAGGGGCTGGCACACGATCGCTCAAAATCAAGAAAGCTGTGCGGTGTATGGAATGCCCAAAGCGGCGGCTGAATTAAACGCAGCGGTCGAAGTGTTAAACCCGGAAGCGATCGCGGCAACACTGACGCACCGGACTACGGTTAGGCGTTAGGATCATGGATTAAATGGTCTGTAAAACTTGTGAGCGTCTTCTGCCCCCTAGCAATCTGAACTTAAAGCAATTTGTGTATACACAGTAGCTCCTGCGGGTTAGGGTGAGGGCAGAAATTGCACCTCAACAAATCTACGTTCCTTAATGTTCTCTAGTGTTTTTTGGCATGGATGATTCGATCACGGTGTTGCTGATTGACGATCAATCGATGATCGCAGAAGCCGTGCGGCGAATGCTGGAGACTGAACCGGATACCACCTTTCACTACTGTAGCGATCCGACTCAGGCGCTCAAGATGGCAAAAGAGTGCCAGCCCACGGTGATTTTGCAAGATCTGGTGATGCCGCAAATGGATGGGCTGCTGCTGGTGCGCTTTTTACGATCGCACGATGCCCCCACTTATCAGATTCCGCTAATTGTGCTGTCGAGCAAAGAAGAGCCTGTGATCAAAGCCCAAGCGTTTGAGCTGGGCGCAAATGACTATCTCGTCAAGCTGCCCGATCGCGTTGAGCTGCTTGCCCGCATTCGCTATCACTCTAGAGCCTACACCAATCTGCTCAAGCGACAAGAAGCCGAAGCGATGCTGCGCGACGAAAACCAGCGACAGGCACTCTACATTCAACAGGTTGACAAACTGACTCATGCTGCTGTGACGGTTGAGCAAGACACCTTTCAGTCTGAGAGTTTGAGTGATGTTGTCGATCGCGGTGACGAGTTGGGGCAACTGGCGCGGGTCTTTACTCAAATGGTGAAGACGGTGAAAAATCGGGAACAGGAATTGCAGCGATTAAATGATTCCTTTGCGCGATTTTTTCCAGGTGAATATCTCAAGTTTCTTCGCAAAGACAGCGTGACCGAGGTGCAGTTAGGCGATTATGTCAGCAAAGTGATGGCGGTGATGTTTAGCGACATTCGATCGTTTACCACCATGTCAGAAACGATGACCCCGCGCGAAAACTTTGATTTTGTGAATGCCTATCTCAAGCGCGTCAGTCCAGAGATTCGCAATCACTATGGCATCATCGTCAAATTTTTGGGAGACGGCATGATGGCGGTGTTTCCCGATGGGGCAGACGATGCGGTGGCGGCGGGTGTTGCCAAGCAAAAGCGCGTGCAAGAATATAATCAGCAGCGCCAAGCGAGGGGCGATTTGCCCGTGCAGGTGGGCATTGGCATTCACGTTGGGCAAATGATGTTAGGCATGGTCGGCGAAGCAAACCGCATTCAGGGCGATGCCTTTTCAGATAACGTCAATCTGACCTCGCGGCTAGAAGGATTGACCAAGTTTTATGGTGTTGCAATGATCATTTCGGGGCAAACCTTAGAGCATCTCAGCAACCCCGATCGCTATCAGATGCGCTTTTTAGACCGCGCGATCGTCAAGGGACGCAATGAGGCGATCTCAGTCTACGAGGTTTTAGATGCTGAAGTTGAAGAAGTCCAATTGCTGAAGCTGCAAACTCAGCCTGATTTTGAGCGCGGCGTTCAGTGTTATCGCGATCGAGCGATCGACGGTGCCAAGCTTTGTTTTGAGCAAGTGTTAGCCGTTCACCCTGCCGACAAGACCGCAAAACTTTATCTAGAGCGAATAGAGTGTTTACTAGAGCAAGGCATCCCCGACGATTGGAATGAGGCGTGGGTATTTATCGACAAATGATTAAATGCCATACCCATTTGATTGATGCGTACGGACATGGCACTGCCGTGCCCCCTCACGATCATTCATTCATAAAAATTCTGTTAAACCCCATTGATCACAGCCTTGCGATCGCACAATCATTAATTATATAAATACGAACGATAATCATTAGACCTCCTGCACGAATCCGAGAACGCCCCCCAAATCCCCCAATTCTGGGGGACTTTGAACTCCGGTTCCCCCA
>JAYVFW010000450.1:0-3108 GCA_043772715.1 Phormidesmis sp.
TGTTCGAGAGTTGGGATCATTTGCTCACCTTCATGATTGAAGGACTGGAGTTAGAAGTCCCGCCCAACTCTAGTTAATTTTCCATAATGAGAATTGCTGCTGCGGTTCCTGCGGAGTTGCGCTTTGCGCTAATCGTGCATTTCGTCGCGAGTGATCGATCTCACTCCGGGAACTGAGATGGGATTACGCATCAGTTCTGCCAAAATGTCGGTTTCTGTAATCGATTGCTTGAGCTGCTTTACCACGCTTACCTTAACGGTGTTTGCTGTTGCCAGTTCTTGTTTGTACTCTTCAGAAATGACAATGATCCCATTCTTAACTTTTGCCTGAACTTCTACAGTGATCATTTCAACGCTCCAAACTGTATGTTCCTGCTTTATTTTACCGAAACCAAAGCATACGCCGCCGCGCAGTTGCAAATTCAGGCGTGGAAGAAGGTCAGAGGTGATGGTTGACAGAGGAATTGGATTTAGTTCGCTCGAAAACCCAAGGGTAAATCTGTCAGAAGGCACATGATAGGCGCGAATTAATTGCCTAAACTTCCGTTTTATGAATCTAACGGGTTGTCTGCATCGATCAAGACACGACATCTTCAACCGGGGATTCAACCACTTCACTTGATCGCTCGTTAACTTTAACCCATTGCAACACGAGAATTGAGACTTTATGACTGAGCAGAAAAACGTTAACGAAAATACTAAGAATGAAGCGTTGGATGCCTATCGAGAAGGTGCAGGAGAGCAGTTTACGAGTGACCAGGGTGTAAAAATTAACGACACCGACAACTCACTGAAAGCGGGATCTCGTGGACCCACTTTACTAGAAGATTTTCACTTTCAGCAGAAACTTACTAGCTTCGATCGTGAACGCATTCCAGAGCGAGTCGTCCATGCACGAGGAGCGGGCGCTCACGGCTACTTTCAGCCTTATGAGTCGATGGCAGAGTTGACCAAAGCAAAGTTTTTGCAAGATCCGTCTGTGAAAACGCCTGTCTTTGTCCGATTCTCAACGGTGGGCGGTTCGCGCGGTTCAGCCGATTCAGTGCGAGATGTGCGCGGCTTTTCTGTCAAGTTTTACACCGAAGACGGCAACTACGACATCGTTGGCAATAACGTTCCCGTGTTCTTTATTCAGGATGCGATCAAGTTTCCAGACATTGTTCACGCGATCAAGCCTGAGCCTCACAACGAAATTCCCCAAGCCTCAACCGCCCATCCTAATTTTTGGGATTTCATTTCGCTCGTGCCCGAATCAATGCACATGATCATGTGGGTGCTGTCCGATCGCACCTTGCCCAGAAGCTTCAGCAGAATGCAGGGCTTTGGAGTTCACACGTTTCGTTGGGTGAATGCTGAGGGCAAATCGCGCTTTGTGAAATATCATTGGAAGCCGATTTTGGGCGTTCATTCTCTCGTGTTTGACGAGGCTCAAAAACTGGCAGGAAAAGATCCCGACTTTCACCGCCGAGACCTGGGCGACTCGATCGAGATGGGCAACTACCCAGAATATGAGCTAGGTGTGCAGATCATCGAAGAAGAAGACGAACATAAGTTTGACTTTGACATTCTCGACTCGACCAAGCTGATTCCTGAAGAGTTGGTTCCGGTGCGCGCGATCGGCAAAATGGTGCTAAACCGCAACCCCGACAATTTCTTTGCCGAAACTGAGCAAGTCGCTTTTCAGCCTTCTAACATTGTGCCTGGGGTTGATTTCAGCAATGATCCGCTCTTGCAAGGTCGTCTTTTCTCATATCACGACACTCAACTGCATCGCTTAGGCAGCCCTAATTTTGTGCATCTGCCGATCAATCGTCCCGTTTGCCCGTTCCACAACAACCAGCAAGACGGACGGATGCAAATGGAGGTCAAAACTAGCCACGTCAACTACTCGCCAAATTCTCTAGGTGATAACAAGCCTGCGGTGGTTTCTGAGGCTGAGGGAGCTTTTGTGGCTCACAAAGAGCGCGTAGAAGGACACGTCATTCGTGAACGTAGCGCTAGTTTTAGCGATCACTTCAGCCAAGCGACTTTGTTTTGGAACAGTCTTTCTACGATCGAGAAAGATCACCTCGTAGCGGCGGCTCATTTTGAATTGGGCAAAGTTGGCGATCAGGGTGTCCGCGAACGCATGGTTGATCGCTTTAACCACATCGATCACGAATTAGCAAAACGAGTGGCTGAAGGGATTGGCGTTGCGGCACCTAGCGAGGCTGCGATCGAGAATCACGGACAAAGTTCGGCGGCTCTCAGCCAAAAAGACACACCCAAAACCGCGAAAGGTCGTAAGGTTGCCGTCTTAGCGGCAGACGGTGTAGATGGTTCGCAGATCATGGCAATCAAGCAAGCCTTAAAAGAGGTGGACGCAAAAGCGGAAATCGTTGCGAAATTTATGGGCACGATCAAAGCGGCAGACGGTCAAGAACTTGAGGTGGATAAAACTTTCTTGACGGGCGCTTCGGTGATGTTTGATGCCGTTTATGTGCCCGGTGGTGCAAAAAGCATTGAGGCACTGAAGACGAACGGAGAAGCCTTGAACTTTATCAACGAAGCCTTTAAGCACTGCAAGGCGATCGCGGCCACAGGTGAGGGCGTTGATTTGCTGAAGACTTCTGAGGTGCAAAAGGTGATGGGATCATCGGTGCAGACTGATCAAGCTGTGATCACGGGTCAGAGTTCTGATGTCAAGAAGACCGCAAAATCGTTTATTGAAGCGATCGCTCAACACCGAAACTGGGCGCGTCAAAAAGATCAAGTTCCCGCATAGTTTGTAGAAAACTAAAGTTAGGGGCAGTTCTCCAGATCTCAGCGTTGAGAATCATGCGAGAACTGCCCCTTTTTAAGTTGCTGCATCAAAACGTTTGGCTTCATATTTCAAACCTCCAGCGATCGTTAGGATAGGACTTACGCAAACCTCCGAGGTTTTGGGGGAAAGAATCACGATGTTTTGGGTGCGTCGATCGAGCCGAACCAAATCAACTGATAAGTAGAAGTTTGTGAGCGTCTGGCAAAGGATAAAACACATGGCGTTGCTGAACAGTTCTATGAATTCGCCCCCCAACCCCCCATTCTGGGGGACTTCCGAACGCTCAAAGTCCCTCACTTGTGGGGG
>JAYVFW010000451.1:0-3103 GCA_043772715.1 Phormidesmis sp.
CTACAAACCATTAGTTTCAGCCTCTCTCAGCAGAACCGTGCTAAAAGGCAGACTAGAAGGCAGCTTCAAGTCCTTTTCCTACTGACTAACTATTTTACAATAGTTAGTGGGCTGCAAAATAGATTGTCCCGCCTGGGCCTGCCTAGATGGTTCTTCGAGAATCCAGTCGTCCGAGCTTGTCCCTGAATAGAGCGGGAGCGCAGAGAAGTATGCAGCCACAGCAAGGGCAACTAAGTTGTTCTCTAATTCCAAACGGCTGCTTCAGTTGCTTAATCAGTCAGCGATTTTGAGTCAGTATCCCTCCTTTATTTTACAGTTGACCGCGCTTTCTCAAAACGAAGTTTTCAGGCTCATAAACCTGTCAATTAACCTGTTAATCAATCTATGTCTCAGAACGAGGCAAGTTTGACGAGTTCTGAGACAATGCTAATACTTCAGAACTCTCCACTGTGCTGATTGGCTCGACTCTATAACTCTTGAACGAGCAGGGAATCGGTCTCACGAAACAGCTCAGCGGTAGTAAAAAGTATCAAAACGAAGCCCGTCTGCTTGAACTTGCCGTCAAGTGCAGCGGTTACTGGGTAGCCTTCATGCTTCGCCAACCTCTGCAAGATGATTCCGACCCCAAGCCCGCCTGCTGGAGGCGAAGGGCATCGCACCTGATCTCACAACTTCTGGGGACGTGGCTGCAGCAGAGGTAAGCAGACGGACTGGGTGTCTAATGGTATGGTTGCCTATCCCGGTAGGGAACTTGAAAATAGGCAGAAAGATTCGGGCTATCCAGCTTGAGCAGAGTATTAAGCGGAAATAATCTGCCTAAGCACTAAAGTTGAGTATTATGCTGATCATTCTGCCTACCCAACCGCTGCCGGATCTTAGGCGGAAAGTTTCAGTCCATTACATAGTTAGCCCTCGCATCATGCACTTTCGCAATCCGTAGCCATGTCAAAAACCATCCGAGCCGGTTTCATCTACTTCGCGATAGTCCTTGGCACTGGATTCATTCTGGGCATGTTTCGTGTCCCCTTCCTTGTCCCGCGTATAGGAGAACGATGGGCAGAATTAGCAGAAATGCCAATCATGGCAGTAGTGATTTTCTCTTCTGCGGGCTATTTGTTGCGTCGCTTCCCCGAAATTTGTACTCCCGGGCGGTCATTGGTGGCAGGGTTTCTCGCTCTTCTCCTATCAGTTGCGACAGAACTTGCACTCGCAACGGTCCTTCAGAATCGAACGCTGGCTGAATTCATCAGCAGCCGAGATAAAATTTCAGGGTCGGTATACATCGCTCTTCTAATTGTTTTTGCATTCATGCCAAGGTTTCGTCTCCCACACCATGAGTCCACCGCGCGCACGAGCAGCGAAGCCTAACACCTCGCAAAGGAAGTTAACGATGAGTGGCAGAGCTATCAGGCTAAAATAGCCCAACGCGCAAAAAATGTACATTTAGCCTTATTGATCGTTAAACCCGCTGGATAAGCAGCTAGGAAAATGCACCTCATACACAAATTTTCGGAGAGTGCAAAAAGTATGCTTTTTGCACCATGTATTGGTTCCACTAAATGTTATCGAGTTGGTGCTGGTTTTTAGTGCGAGAACCTTTGTAAGATTCATAGTGCATAAAATCTAGATATGGGATAGGAGTTTACACGCTCGATCGTCATCCAGTTAAATTATTGAAAGCTTGACATAGCAAGGATTTGAAATGTAAAAGTACATTTTTGGCGCGTTGGGCTATTTTAGCCTTTTAACAGCTATTAGCTTGCCAAAATCACGCTAAGACTTAACCGTCTCAATATGGAATATACCTTTTCGGGGGGTCATGCAAAGAACCCCTTGAAGTGATTAAGTCGCACAAAACACTTCCATGTCTGGAAGAGGCAAAGTATAAAGTAGGATAAACGAGTTTCTCAGCAGACATGGATTTACCAGACCTAGATAGCGAAACCCTCGATCGCATTCTCGAAATGGCATGGGAAGATCGGACGACGTTTGACGCGATCGAGCTTCAGTTTGGCTTGACTGAGCCACAAACGATCGCCCTCATGCGTCGTGAAATGAGACCCTCCAGCTTTCGGATGTGGCGTGAGCGAGTCACGGGACGAGACACTAAACACCTCAAAAAGCGAGAATTTGTTTCAGGACGGTTTCGATCGCAAAACCAAAAAGGATCTTGAGTGCGAGGCTTTAAGTCTAGGATTTGACCTCGTTCCTCAATCTACTGTCTCGGAGTGTGTTTATTAGGAGCTAATCCAATAATCTTGGACTAACTGGCACATTCTATACTAGGCAGGGGTTTCAGCCGTTTTAGAGTTAGGGCTTCTACTAAATGGCAAAAGTCTTGATGCTGAACCTCACTCCAATAAGCTCCCTAAAACTCAAACTGGATAAGGCTTCCCAGCCTATCTAACATTTTTTGCCTGTGTGTCGGCGTGCGATTCGTTTCTGCCCAAGTCAAGCCCCTCCATCAGGTTTGAAATAAAGCAGAGTCAGGGTTTGAACCTTGATAACTCAACTTCTGTGTGGTGCGTCCCCTTGGGACAATTCCATCCCCCCTAGTGCTGGGGTAACAGCCTATCCCTCAGAGGTGAGACTGACCCTCAATCTTCTGAAGCAGGGATAAAAGGCGGTCACTCAGAACCCGACTGAGAATCCCGCCGAGCAAAGCTGCATAGGGCTAACGCAAGTGAATCCACATCTGAACCATCGTCAACGGGAACAAGCCCACGCGGGTTTAGGGGCTTGCCCAAAAGGGAACGGATTCGAGACAGGCAGTTGCCGATCTGACCTGTTAGCACTCTCATACAATCCCGGTGGAAAGTGGGAGCCTACGTGCAGCGCAAAACGGAAGTTGGGAACGAGGTAACCTCTTCAACGGCTCTCTGGGTCGGTCGAGTTCAGAGCAGGTAGTCAGCCGCATGGGTTGAGGAGGAGGGATTGCCTCAGAAGCCAATGCCTTTGGGAAAGCCAAAAGATATGCAGACGGAGGCACAACCATCAGGAAAGTCGCGTTGTCAGTCGCAATGCACACGTCATGAGCGAGTTAACGACTACGTATGGATGAAGCGCCAACTTAGCAGTTGGTGTTGCAGTTGCAAAAACAAAG
>JAYVFW010000452.1:0-3089 GCA_043772715.1 Phormidesmis sp.
AGTCTGTGGAGCGAACATAAGACCTGACAGGGAATCCCCTGAAGGGCAGTTGCGAAAAACCCGTAAGGGAAAGAAGCAGAAACCTTAGTGGCAACGCTAGGGAATCCTCGCCGTTCACGGCGAGGGGTAGTCAATATTGATAGGGGTTGTCTTGGAACCGGAAAGTCTTGAGAGTCTTTTCGCAGTCCCACGCTGTTTGAGTCGAGCCGGATGCCTTACGGTAGATCCGACATTCTTGCCTGTCGAATGTCCACATAGTCGAGCTGCTGGGACAAGCCATCGCTATCCCAGGTAATCAACGCTTGACTAGTTTTAAAATTATGGAGAATCGATCGCACGGTATCGACACGCAAATAATTACCCTGCGGAATCGTTTTGGCGATCAGGATGTCGCCGCTAGTGATAGTGTGTCTCCAGCCTTGAGATCCAAACGGACAGATTTCAAAAGCTTTTAGCTGATAATCGCTATCGGAACTGCTGACAATTTCATAGGTCAGCGGACTGTCGGGATCGTCTATGGCGTGAAAGCTTTCGATCGTTAGCCCCGTCCAGTTCCCTGTTGGCGACCGATAGTCTAGACTATCGCCACGTCCCAGACTCGCTCGCCAAGTTTCGAGATTGGCGACAATCGCAAAACCAAAATCCAGTTCCAAGATCTGAGGATCGATCGTCAGCTCGTAAGTGGGTGGCAGTCGATCCCGCTTATCGCAGTTACCCACGACTACATTGTGGATCCGCTTTTTAATCTCAAAAATCTCTTTATCGACCATCTGCTGGAGTAACTCCAGGGATTTAGCTTCTAGGTTCGTGTACCCAGCCACAAAGTTCGGATCGTCGCTAGAGAATAACCCCCACTCCAGATTCAATTGCTCGCAGCAAATGCCACAATTGCCGCGATAGTTGCGGCTCAGAAATGGCTGATTCCCTTCGGCGGCTTCTGATTCGATTGGGAGGGAGACTTTAATCGTGGCGAACCGATTCTGCTGGGAATCGAGATCGTATTTGACTGTGATTTTATACATCTTTTAATTTGGGGTTGATTCTTTAACCAGGGCAATCGCAATGTTCTTCATCGTACAGACGCAGGTCGAAAGGCTCATGCCCTCGCCGAGAGCGGTAATTTTATCGCGATCGACAAATCGCTGAAAACTACTGCTGAAATTGTCCCACCGTCTCAATGCGAGATTGTTGAGGTGTCGATCGCTGGCATAGGCTTGGGCAAGCTCGTCGAGATCGAAACCCCCCAAGAGCAATCGCTCCAGCTCGGGGCTGCGAAATTGCAGGTAGTAATTATGATGGACGGCTTCGCGCGCGGCGTTAGCTAGAGAGGAATCTGGCTTGCCGCAGTCGGTGGAGGCTTTAAGGTATTCTTGGCGGTTCATCTTGTTGTCTCTGACTGAGTTGGTTAGTTAGTTCGGCAATGGCGGAGCTTAAATATACTTTTCGCCGCCCTCGCTAGTTTCCGCCCGCACTTCGTCGATCGCTTCGCGCAGGTCGCTATGGCAGATCGTCCAATCAAAGCGGTGAGCATAGACATCTAAGGCTGCGACCATCTGCTCCATCGTTAGCGGTGATTCGCCTTCCTCATCGCGGTCTTCGGTGATATCGTTGATGTCATCTAAACCGACACCACAGACAATGGGTTGGAAATGAGGGGTGAGGATCCCCAGTAAATCGATCGCGGTAGCGTCCGGGTGTTCCCGCACTAGGCGATCGAGTGCTTGGTATTCGAGAAAGTTTTGAGCCATATTCGTTAATGGATAGAGTCGGTTAGGTTGAGTTCGGTCGTGACGGTTTCGATGTCGACTTGCAGATCGATGATGCCGTGACCAAATAGGATCTCTTCAAGCTCTTCGGTATAGAAGTCTTCGAGTTCGAGTACCGTGAAAACCCCCTCCACTTCGGCGAGAACCTCCTGCCCCTGTTCGGTGTTCAGCCACTCGGTTACTGCTCGTTTGATGCGCGAGATCGCTTCTGTAGTCGCGCCTAAAACACTGCCGCTAACGATTACCACTCGTTGGTTCTCATCTGCCGACTCGAATTCGGGATCGATAACGGCGAAACTGAAGTAGACAAATTTGGGCTTCGGTGCATCCGGCAGTGTGTCGGTAAAGGTCTGATGCTGTTGTCCGACGACTGCGATCTCGCTTGCGTTTTCGCAGCTTGTCATTGACAGTCTCAAGCCGATATTATTGCCACAGCCAAGCTGGTGGTGCAGCCAGCCGATGCAGTGAGTCGGATTGGCTTCTGGTGATTCATGGCAAGCCATCGCTCGAACACGATCGCCGCCCAACTCATTTGCAATAGTCGATTCCAAAGCCTGATGCTGGAGCTGGCTGTAATTGTCGATCGCGTGGGGGTCGCTATCGACTCGCCACGGACAGTTCGCGCACTGTTTCGTTTGTTTTAGTTGCCAAGTTTCAGTCATTAAATTATTTCCTCGATAAAAAGAACAAAGCCACCCATCCAGGGGAGTGCTGTCAAACACTCTTCAGCCAGGGTTTGCGTCTCGAACCTGTTGGCTCTCGCTGCCGCCCGATGCCAGCAGCGCGGAGTGCTGTAGTAAGTCTTGAGTCTGTCGCCTTCTACGTTGAAGGACTGGTGCTGACGATAGATAATATACTTCTTCATCATTCAAAGCCCGATGGCAATCCGCTGTTTGGATCGATAAAATGTTCACAGGTCGAGTCGGGTCTGGGCTGAAAGTCAGCGACGATCGTCCGACTCTCAGTGCGAGCCAAGAAAGATAGATGTCGCGCACATGTTTGAGCCAGTGGGCACTGGCTGTTGGCGCACAGAGAGAAATCGAAAGGTAACATTGCAGTGATTATTCTTTGTTGTTTACCAGGAGCGTTCAGTTCTTAACGAAGTAGCCACAGCCCATCAGCTCGTCCGAGACGGCTAGATCGATTCTTTGTTGCTGGCAGAACAGCAGCAGCCGTGCGGCATCGGCATTGTCAATGTCAATCGATTCGTTGGCATCGTCATCGCGATAGATAAAGTTGAGCTTGGTTAGCGATCGATACGGATCTCCCATGTTCGTACAAACCAGGGAATGCAGTTCGATTAGCCGCAAAAAACAGCTATCG
>JAYVFW010000453.1:0-8879 GCA_043772715.1 Phormidesmis sp.
GACTACAACGCTCGTCGCGTTTACGCAGACGGTTTGAGCAAACAGCAAGCCGAAGCCCTGCCAGAATTCACAGACGATCTCAAAGTTGACCACGAACACGAAGAGCAAGTGCGTAACGTCTATCGCCCTTCAGCCGCAGGTGCCACCATGGGCGCATCCATGGGTGCCGATGGTGGTTTGGGTTCCACTCCCCTAGATACCCCGGTTGGGTTAGAATCTACAACCCCCGTTGAGGGCATGGCTTATACAGGCTCTTCGATGGGTGCGGTTGACATCCCCTCCGATCGTCCAGTTTACGATCGCGACACCTACGACTATGGCATGGATGCTGACCTCTACGCCATTGACGAAAGCACAAATCCGAGCCTCAAACTCTATCAAGAGCGCCTGATCGCTAATAAGAGCCGCCAAAAAACGGGTGAAGTGACGATCGGCAAACACGTCGAAACAGAAACTGCGAGGGTTTCTGTGCCGATCGAAAAAGAGCGGGTCGTGATTGAGCGCAGCACCCCAACTGGCACCACTGCTGTGACTCCTGGCAGCACCACCTTCCAAGAAGGTGAAGTGGCACGCATGGAAGTCTACGAAGAAACGCCTGACATTCACAAAGAAGCGTTTGTGCGCGAAGAAGTGCGGGTGAAGAAAGTCGTAGATCAAGACACCGTGAATGCTGAAGAGCAAATTCGCCGCGAAGAACTCGACATCGACACTCAAGGTCGTCCGGTTGTTGAAGGCGATGTCAAGTCACGCATCTAGAAGATCGGTTAAACCTGTAATCTTTGTGATATGAGCGTTTAACTCTAAGCGGGCAGGGCTGTTTAACGGCTTTGTCCGCACCTCTATACAAAATTTGCCCTTAGTTAGATCTATGAATCGTGAAATTTCTGAAAAAGCCCAGCCAGTTGATGCTGCAACGCCTCAGTTAGCGCCCAGGCTAGACCAACTAAAAATGAAGCTACAGGGCTTTGCGGTGATTGACTCAGAAGGGCAATTGATAGGTGAGGTCAGTGATTTGATGCTCAATGACGAACAGAACTTGCACCTGGTCGTTTCTCAGGCAGATGTCAAGGATAGACAGCGCTCTTTCTTGATTCCTAGCCGGGTGGTGAGTCGGGTGCGATCGCGCTCCCGCACGCTTTCTGTCACGCTCACTCAAGCCGATATCAAACACTTCCCAGAATATCAACCGTCTATGCAATCTTCAAATCAGTCGGACTCTAACGCGATCGCAGCCGACAACCAAAGCCAAGAGATCGATTTAACCTCTTCAGAAGGGTCAGAAAATCAGTCTACTGTTGCTAGGGCACAGGGATTAATTGATCCTATAAACCTACCCAAAGCAGCTTCGGGTGAAGTCGTGCAAGAAGAAACCATTCGCCTTTTAGAAGAACGATTAGCGGTTGACCATAACAGACATAAAATTGGCGAGGTCATCGTTCGCAAAGAGATTGAAATCCGGATCATTGAAGTTCCAGTTCGGCGTGAAAAATTGATTGTCGAGCAAATTAGTCCCGACTATAGACAGTTAGCAGAAATCGATCTAGGGCAAGGCGAAATTGATGGTTTAGAACTGAGAAATTATCAATCGAATGGGTTACAAACTAAGGGCAATCACTTAACCGTTAGCGGTGAGTTTAATTCGCCTAAAACGGGTGCTTGGTTGCTAGACTCGATCGCCCATCAAGCCCAACATAGTTGCAAAAAGATTCGGATCGAAATCGAGGTAGAAGACCCCAGTCATTTTGATTTATATCAAAGCTGGTTCGATCGCTGCTCGATTCGGGAAGAAAAGCAGGATTAACCGGATTGGTTACCAAAATTGGGACGATTTTCAGTCCATGGCTGCACCGCTTCAATTTGTGCCGCTAATGAGAGAATCGTCACCTCATCGGCAGGGCGACCCACTAGCTGAATGCCAACGGGCAACCCATGATCGTCAAATCCAGCAGGTAGCGAAATGGCAGGCTGTCCGCTGACGTTAAACGCAGGGCAAGGGGCGATCCACTGAATGATTCGCTCGATCGTCGCTGCTGAACTTAACTTCGCCCACTCTCCGACTCGAATGGCAGGATGAAAATAAGTAGGCGTTAGCAGCACATCAAATGGTGCGATCATCTGAACGAATTGCCGAGCAAAGCGCTGAAGTTGATGCACCGATCGCACATATTGACTCGCTCTCGTAAACCGTGCTTGCAGCCACAGCCAGCGATTCACCCGCTCTAAAAAAAACGGAGGAATGCCAACATCTGTTTGGGTGCGCCAAATCGTCACAAAGGGTTCTATCAGATCGCTAAAGTCGAGTGTGATTGACTCGACCTCATGACCTAGCCCTTCGAGCAGATGCGCTATTTTGAGGGTCGCATTTTGACAGATTGGATTAGCCTCTCCGATCGGCAAAATTGACGTAACGCAGCCAATTTTTAGTTTGCCAGGAGTTTTCTGAGTCGCGGCTAAAAAAGACGGGTCAGGGTTAGCCAACCAATAGGGATCTCCGGTCACATAGCCTGCGGTCACATCTAAAAACGCGGCAGCATCTGCAACGGTGTGCGCGATCGCGCCGTTAACCGCACAGCCGCCAAAATAGTCGCCCACTGGCGCATTGGAGATTCTGCCGCGCGAAGGCTTTAACCCTACCAGACCGCAACAAGCCGCCGGACCGCGGATCGAACCGCCTCCATCAGAGCCTTGCGCGATCGCACAAAAGCCTGCGGCAACAGCGGCCGCCGATCCACCACTTGACCCCCCCGGCGTGTAGTCTAAATTCCAGGGATTGCGGGTTGGCGGAAAGCCGGGTGGTTCTGTATAAGGAAATGAGCCAAGCTGAGAAGTTGCCGTCTTGCCTAAGATGATGAAGCCTGCCTGCTTGATTTTTGTAACGACTAAATCATCGTGTTTAGCAACGTTTTTTTGCAGAGCAATCTTCACCCCAAATGAAAGCGGTACATCGGCAACAGGATTGAGATCTTTAATGCCGATCGGAACACCAAAAAAAGGCGGTAACTCCGAGAGGTCGCCAGTTAGCTGCTCAGTTTTGGCTTTAGCATCCGCGATCGCACGATCGGCAATGACGGTGAAAAAACTGCCCAACTGCGAGTCTAGCTGCTGAATGCGTTCTAAATAGAGTTGGGTGAGTTCGAGCGGAGACACGTCTCGATCGCGAATCAGCCGCGCCTGATCTAGGGCTGAAGTAAAGGCTAAGTCAACTAAATCCATGCCAATGATCCCAGAGAAAAGAGCAAAAAGAACTGTCGCCGATCGTACCTTTAGTTTAAGAGATTGCAATGCCGAAACGTTCTCATACCCATTTGATTTGTGAATGCGACCGATCCGCATCAGGGCACTGCCGTGCCATGTCCGTACAAAAGCGTAGGGGCATGGCACGGCAGTGCCCTGATGCGGATTGAACGATCAGTCGCAATTGCTTCCGAGATTGGTATCACACGGGTAGTGGTTCGTCAAAACAAAATTCGTTCTATTCCCTCTTGAGAAATCTTTCAAAAGGGGAGTTAACGAATCTTGAGAATTACTTAAGCTGGTTTCAGCGATCGCGCTAGACTTTGTTAACAGCACGAAGTCGCACGCTATCTGTCTTAGCACTCAGAGGTATGCAGTGGATTTAGGGACCATCGAAACGCTCACGCCCATGTCTCAAGGGTCGCCAGAACCGATTACCGGAACCGAATCTTTATTTCCCCTGGTGACTGAGCCAGATCCTGAAATTCCCAAAGATGCGCTTCGCACTAGCTTAAAAGCTTCGACGATCGATGGCGTGTTTGCGACGGTTTTCTCCAACATTGTCGGGGGTGTACTGCTCAGTAACTTTTTAGTTGAGTTACACGCCACTCCGGTCGAAATTGGGCTGTCGGCATCGATTCCTATGTTGGCAAACCTGGTGCAGCCTTTGGGTGCTTATTGGGGCGATCGCACTCAAAGCCGTCATATGTATTGCTTTCGGATTTATGTTCCGGCTCGTCTGATCTGGCTGCTGCTGGTGGCGGGCATCGCGATCGCGAGTTGGGGGCAGTTAGACTCACATCTGCTTGTGCAGTGGACGCTGCTGATCGTCTGTGTCACTTATGTGTTAGGAGCTTTAGGAAGCGCTGCCTGGCTGAGTTGGTTGGCGGCGCTAGTGCCTCGAAAATTGCGAGGGCGATATTTTGGAATTCGTAACAGCGCTGCCAGTTTAACCTGTTTGATTTCAGTGCCGATCGCCGGAGTTATTGTCTCTACTTATCCTCGTGGCACTATTGAGGGCTATGGGTTTGTCTTGCTGTTGGGCATCATTGCAGGGCTGGTGAGCCTGGGCTATCAATGTTTGATGGTGGATGTCAATCCGCAAACTCAAAACCAATTAGCTGATGTTACTACTCAAGATGTCGCTGAAGCGGCAATCGCTCCCGATCAGCCCTCCGTGATTAAATCTGTACTCACCTCACCGATTCTGCAAGACGGAAACTTTTTGCGCTTCTTGGTCTACTTTGGCGTGTGGATGTTTGCTGTCAATCTGAGTGCGCCATTTTTTAACTTGTATATGTTGGATAATCTGTCGATCGATGTCGCTTGGGTGACGGCTTATAACAGTCTCACGGCGGGGGCAAACCTGGTGATGATGCTCTTTTGGGGTAAACTTGCCGATCGCTTTGGCAATCGAGCTTTGCTGCTGCTAGTTGGAATTCTGGTTGCTGTCACGCCGCTCTTTTGGCTGGCAACTGGGGAAAACGCCATTTCGATCTGGCTGTGGCTGCCGTTGCTACATATTTTAGGGGGCGGAACTTGGGCCGCGATCGACCTATGCAACAACAACATTCAACTGGGTATTGCTTCGGTTAAACACCAAGCGGCTTACTTTGCAGTGGCGGCAGCGATCGCCGGAGTCACTGGCGCATTAGGAACCACTGTAGGCGGATATCTAGCTCAATTTGCTGATTATGGCGGCATACCGGGGCTATTTGCGCTCTCTAGTGTGGTGCGGTTGATCGCGCTGTTGCCGTTGGTGTCTGTGCATGAGGAGGGAGGGCAATCGATCGGGCAAGTGATCAAATCACTGCTGCCATCAAAGGCAGAGCCTATCAACCTACAACTCTCCGAGGAGCCTTGAAGTCAGATGGGGCGAACGACTTCACTCAACGCTTCATCAATGAGTTCATCGCTGACACCTCGACGCTTTAAACTCGCAATTAATGCGGTCATCGTCTCGCTCTCAAATCGCTCCAGGTCAACGCGCAACCCTTGACCGATATAAGCACGAATCAACGGCTGATATCCCGAAAAGCCCAACAATGGAGCGACTCGCTTTAGGTCTTCTACTACATCTTCAGGCATCCGAATCGTTACGCTGGTCATGGGACGATCGCGATCTAACCGCTGTTTGAGTGCTTCAATTTTCATACTCTGCTTGCTCCTGACGAGTTGCTTTACGGGCTGAAATAACCCGAATTACACTCTCCTTACACGCACCTGCCAATCATTATCCACTTTTTGGACATGAAGGCTAGGGACAGTCTGAAGTAGTTCAATCAATTTCATGTCAGGACATACACTTCGCATTACAACCCGTATCGGTTGCTTGTAGTAATCGCAAAACTTTTTGCTCAATACCGCAATCGTCACAAATTTCTTCGGATCATTTCCTATCAAACTCCTGACGATCTCTATCAAAGCTATCTCCAAGTCGTTGACTGATCTGATCTCAGGAACCAAGTTTGGTTGATATTCGGAAATCTTTTGAGCTTGGTAAAGTACGTTCTCTTCAGTGCCCTCAGCTTTCCAAGGTCGCTTAATTCTGTAATATGTTGGGGTTGCAAACCGTTGAAAATTAGGGGCTATTGCTTGAAAAAGTGCTACATAAAACTCATGAGGTACTTGAGTATCGTAGATTGAAAAACGTCTGCTACTTCTGAGAAGACCTCTCAAACCGTCACTACAACCTTGAACTTTTGCCACTTCTTCAGGTGACACTTCATACTTTTCATAAAATAAATCGGTGAGCCTAATCACCCTAATCCAGGGACTGCTGCTCCTTTCGGATTCAAAGACGATAATGCTTTCCAGTTCTTCGAGTAGCTGTTGTAACGATAAAAATGAGGACGAATTTTGGTTAGGCTCATCCATTGTGTTGAACTAAACTCAAATGACGATATTAGTGACCTATAGCTACAGGCGCATTGCTGAGTATTCCATGATTCTTCGAGCGCAACTTTCCTCACCGAGAAAACCCTGATTTGTTCAGGTGGCTTTACAAGCAAAGTTTCATTCAAAGCCCTGACGATCGCGCTCCAAAACCGCTCCAACTTTTGGCATCCTGAGTATGATGAGGAAAGCGTTCAGGGGCAAAACTTTAGATATGAGAGATCGCATTGAGCAACTAACGCAGAATCTTAGCCAAACGATCGTCGGTAAATCTGAGGCAATTCGCCTAGTGTTGGTTGCTTTGCTGTCAGGAGGACACGCCCTTCTAGAAGATGTCCCTGGGGTCGGAAAAACTCTGCTGGCAAAGTCTTTGGCAAAATCGATCGACGGTCGGTTTCAGCGCTTGCAGTGTACGCCCGATCTACTGCCTAGTGATGTCACAGGCACCAATATTTGGAATCCTCGATCGGGTGAGTTTGAGTTTATGGCAGGACCTGTCTTTGCCAACATTTTGCTGATGGATGAGATCAATCGCGCTACTCCTCGCACCCAGTCGGCGCTGCTCGAAGTGATGGAAGAAAAGCAAGTAACGATCGATGGCGTGTCTCGATCGGTGCCTCAGCCATTTTTTGTGATTGCCACTCAAAACCCGATCGAATATCAGGGCACCTTCCCGCTTCCAGAAGCTCAGATGGATCGCTTTGCCCTATCTTTGTCGCTCGGATATCCGACCGAGCGCGAAGAGTTGCAGATGTTGCAGCGACTTCAAGACGGGCACACGTTTCAAGAACTCCAGCCCTGTATCTCGCTGGCAGAGGTGCAAGAGCTTCAGCGTCTCTCTGGTTTGGTGAAAGTTGAAACCTCGATCCAGCAATACATTCTTAACTTGGTGCGAGCGACGCGAGAAGATGAAGAAGTTACGCTAGGGGTCAGCCCTAGAGGCACAGTAGCGCTGCAAAAAGGGGCACAGGCGCTAGCGTTTTTAGATGGCAGAGACTACGCAATTCCTGATGATGTGAAAGAACTTGCGCCTTGTGTGCTGGCACATCGAATGATTCCGACCGGGGGCAGGAGAGCAAAAGGCATTGTCGATCGTCTCCTGCGATCGGTGGCGATTCCCTAGTCTTCTTCGTTTGGGCGCATTGCTTCTCGTGCTAACACAGCCAAGCCCGCCACCCCCAGGCTGACAAACCAGACATATTGATACCAATAATGCTGAATCTGATCGGTTGGGGTCAATTCAGGGTGCAATGTGCAGAGATAAAATAGCAGAAAGATCATCGTCAGACCGCCAAACCCGGTGAAGGTCAGCCCCATCAAAATCCGAGCGGGTCTGAGATCGTCGTCGGTGATGTCGTCAATGTCAATTTCTGCCAGTCGGTCGAGAGACTGATCTGCAACCTGCGAGGCTTCACCCAAATTCATCGCTATTTCTGACGGCAGCAGAGGCGCGATCGCGCTCACGGTTTTGACGCGCCACGATCGCTCAGTGTCTCGCAAAAGTTCTAAAGGTTTGCGAGGGCGTTCAGCAAATTCAACCCTATCTGAAGGTGGAGACGACATTTCAGGCTCAAAATCCATAGTCACCTGTTGATTGACTTAACATCAATTCTAAAGGAGCTAGGGATTTTAGAGGAAATTCATCCTAATTTTTGAAGTTCGTCGAGTTTGGCGAGAACTTCTCGACTGTGAACGATCGGATTCACCCCAGTAAAAGTTGCTTTGAGGATTCCTTGCGGATCGATGATGAACGTGTGTCGAGACGAAACAATGCCCATCCAGGAGCCGTAAGCTTTGCTGATTGCGCCCGTTGTGTCAGCTAGAAGCGGAAATTTTAGTCCTTCAGAGTCGCAAAATTCTGCGTGAGACTCAACATCATCAGCGCTGATGCCGACGATTTGGGTATTGCGATCGAGATATTGCGGCATATCTTGCTGAAATTTGCGGGCTTCGATTGTGCAACCCGACGTAAAATCTTTGGGGTAGAAGTAGACAACGAGCCATTTTCCGCGATAGTCTGCCAGCGAGACGTTGCCGTCACCCGTGTTGGTTGGCAGCACAAATTCTGGAGCGGGTGTATCGACGAGAGGTAACTTACCACCCCATGCCAGCGCATCAGGTGCAATGTTAAACGCAGTGGCTAAGATTAGACACCAGATTAATAAAGCTTTAAGTAGGGTTCGGCGAAGCATAAGATAAACCTAAAAAACTCTTAATAAAAGTTTACCTTAGTGGTTAACACCTATCAAATTCTGCTTAGACACGCAACACAACTTGAATATGTTGTTGGGCGATCGTCAACTTTATGCCAGTGACTAATTAAATAAGGTTTCAGAAAAAGCAACGATCGCTAATTTGCTCTGTTTGATCTGATATAAATTGACCATAGATTGAGCCACAAACGGTGTAGAAGCTGAGGAGTGATTTATGAGTCAGGGTTGGCGTGGATTGGATTGGTTGCCAGGATTGCTTGCAGGAACCGCAAGTGTTGCGATCGTGGTCAGTTATCAACAGGCTGCATTAGCCTTGACCTTCGCTGAGGTTCGCAAAATTGCGGTTCCTGTGACGGTGATGATTAGCGATCAGAATGGTGGCGGATCTGGAGTGATTGTTGCTAAACAGGGAAACACTTACACAGTTTTAACCAACCGTCACGTAGCTGAAGAGGATACCGCTTACCGCATTCAAACTTCTGATAACGATGTTCATAACAATAGTCCGGACATTTTTTTGAACGGTTCCACAAGGCT
>JAYVFW010000454.1:0-8872 GCA_043772715.1 Phormidesmis sp.
CGAAGCGCTGAGCCGCTAATCCGGTGATGGAATGTTTATAAAGTGACAACGAGAAGTCAGGGGCTTCAGGCTCTCATTCAAAAATTGTCCGGACTATTGGTATAAGAGCAGAGGAATTTGATCGACGGTTTGATGAGGGTGAAGATGTGAGTGAGTTTTTAGAGCTGTTTCAAGCATTCCGTCCAGGATATGAACAGAAACGAGGGATACTAGACCTCCTGCATGAATAGAATTTCAGATATAAACTGCTCCCACGTCTCGCTCCGTTTGGGTCGGCTTGTGCCCCCTAAATCCCCCATTCTGGGGGACTTTGACACCGCAAGTCTTCTCAAAGTCCCCCAGAATGGGGGATTTAGGGGGCGTTCCCGGATTTGTGCAGGAGGTCTATTGATTTTCCACTCTGGATGATTGAGGCGCTCGATCGAGAAGCAAAACGCTTGGGCGTGACTCGTCAATCGATCGTGAAAGTTTGGATTGCAGAAAGACTTTCGCTGAGTGAAAAAATCGACCACACTTCAACTACACTTCAGTAGGAACATTCATCGACTTGTCTAACGAAAGCGGCGGCTCTACGCCAATGCCAATGTTCTAAAACGCCTGATTAAATTCAGTCCTGTTGTTTACGGACAGATGAGTTATGACTCCTACAGTAATGGATCGCGCTTGGGAAATTCTGGGTTGGGTCTTTGTGCTGAACGGCGAAATTTTTCAGACCGCCACGACTTTACCAAGGGGATTAACACTGGCGATGATCGTGGTTTTGCTAGCAGGGCTGTCGCTGGCGATCGGTCAAAGCATCATTCTGTTCATCAATCGCGTTAAACCTGTTCGCTTCATCTTTAGCTTATTAGTCAGTGCATTTTTATACCTGTTTGAGTTTCTGTTGTTGGTGTTTAGCACTTGGCTGATTTGTTTGTTCCCCTCGTCGATTCATCTACCATTTTTAACCCTATTAATTGTTCTAGGGTTGAGCTATGCACCGCTGCTGTTTAGCTTTCTAGGAACATTGCCTTATCTAGGCTTTCCGATCTTAAGGATTTTGTCAATCTGGCACTTGTTAGCAATGGTGGTGGGCTTTGGTGCCGTTGCTAATATCGGGGCAGGCTTTGCCTTTGGCTATGTCGCGATCGGTTGGTTTCTGAAGGAACTGTTGGGAAATACCCTGGGTCAGCCGATCGCGCGGTTGGGTAAAACGATTGCCGATCGCGTTGCCGGAGTTAAGCTGACTGCAAATCGTCAAGAACTCAATGAACGAGTGCAATCGCGCTTTGAAACTGCTCCCTCACCGATCGTGAGCGCTTCTCAAACCACGCTTCCCGAAGTGCAGCAGTTAATTCAAGCGAGCGATCGCGCTAATCCTGAAGCGGCTCAAGCCGTGACTCAGGCGATCGCTGAATCCACACTGAGCGCAACGATCGCCGTTCCCCAACGCACAAGTTCAGCCGATCCCCTGGTTCAGCTAACTCATCAAACTTGTGGCATTCCCAAACCGATCAAGCTGCTGTTGAGTTTACTCGGCTTAGTCGTGCTGTTTGTGTTGGTTGGCGTTCTGCTGCGACCGATTCGGAGCGGAGTATTTGGCTGGTATCAAACGTTGTCCAGAATCCCTCGGTTAATCTTCGACTTGGGATGGATTGGCGTGGTTGCTTTGATCTTTGCTGGATTATTAGCTCCCCTAGAAACCTTGGGATGGTGGGCTGGCTGGTTTGACGATGAAGTAGATACGACCCAGATAACTTCTACCCGTTCTCACCCTGAGCAAGCCTCAGACAGCACAATTTCTCGCTATGTCGTCTACCTAGATGGGGTTGGACAGTCGGGTGAAGAATATACTCCCGATGTTGAAGATTTTCTGACCGCAATAGAGCCGTCTTTACCCGAAGATGTGAAACTGGTGCGGGGATTGATGATGTATTCGGTCATGAATAAGCCCCTGAATGAAGACCGTCCGCTGGCTTTCCTGTGGAGACTGGCGGACAAAATGCGTTGGGCGAATCCTACAGCCCTGCTGGGCTTGCTGGTGAATGTGCGGAACACTATGATTGTGACGGTGTCGGCCGACAAACGCTACGGTCCCATCTACAACCAGGGCATTGCTCAAGTGCTATATAACGGTCTAATCGATCGGGCAGCGCGATCCCGATTACGTTGATTGGCTACAGTGGCGGTGGACAAATGGCAGTTGCCTCCGCGCCCTACTTGAAACAGGCATTAGAAGCACCCATTGATGTGATCTCTCTGGGGGGGGGTGATGAGTGCGAACAACAATTTTCTCAAGCTAGAGCATCTCTATCACTTGGTTGGCGAGAAGGATTCAGTGCAGAAATTGGGGCCGCTGATGTTTCCCGGTCGCCGGAAGTTCTATCCACTGTCCTACTGGAATCGGGCACTGCGAAAGGGCAAAATCTCGATCGTGTCAGCCGGAGATGTGGGGCATCAGGTTCTGGGTGGCTACATGGACCCGAAAGCATTTCTGGCAGATGGACGCAGCTACCTGCAACAAACGATTGAAATCATCCTGCAAATTTTGTCAGGGAACCTGCTAGAAACTCAACAGCCCCTGCCTGTGAAGCCGAGTAACCACGCGCTCTATAAACAAGCTGCCTTTAATAACTCAGCCTATTATCCACTCAATCAAACGGTTGACTTGACTAGGTATCGCCCGATCGCAGCTTGGATGGGTCGGTTGATTTTGCCCAATCGTGACGATCGAGCCACGATTCGCGGCGTTTTGTTTGAGGTGCATCATGCCGCTGAAGGCTATGAACATCTCGTCGGACAAACTGTAAAACTGCGTTGGGTCGATACCCCAGTGGTCAAAGATGTAGTACACGCCGCCACGCACGATGTTCACTTTAGCGTCGATGCCGAATACTCTAGCAAATATGGCGGGCTGATCCATCCCGATCGCCTGAATCGCTGGCAACAAGTGGGTCCGCTAGAATCGCTGGCGGGTTCTCGTCCGATCGATGACATGCTTGTGATCCTCGATCTAGTTGAGGTGCAGGAGTCGAGCAGTTCACCCGACTACCCGATCTCGCTTCACATCCGCACCCAACCTATACAAGTCACTGGGCGATTCTATGCGCTAGTGAGGTTTGTGCAGCCCGTTGCTGGAACCGATCAGTTTCGAGTCGTGCATTTTAACCGCGCCACTCGTCAGTTTGATGGAGCAGCAGAAGTCGTGCGGTTGCCGGAGGTTGTTGCCGATACAAATGGCATTTCTTCTTCAACGCCGCGCGATCTAGAAGCATCGCCTCTGAATGAAACGGGATGGTATGTCTGCGGCGCAAAAGATGCTCAGGGAATATTTGTCGTGCAGTCTTTAGCACCGCGCAATCTATTTCGCCTACAGCCTGATCAAGTTGTGTTTGGCAGCAAAGCCTCTTATCGCTATATTCGTAAGCAATCTTGGGCAAATATCAAGGCGCAGAAAGGACGAATTTCATCGGTGTTATGCACAGGTCGAAACAATCGTTCAACTTCAGAGATTCAGACTGTGATCAATGACTGGGAAGAAGGGTCACGCGCCCTGATGATCCACGTCTACGGCGGCATTGGCGGTAATAATGCAGAACCCGCTGCCGCTACGCCGATTTTCTTTGGGCATTTTGCCTTTGGCATGGCGCAAGTGATTCGCGACCCGTTAAGCGATGAACTGCGCTTTGACCTCGACTATCACCAAGTCTATACTCACAATACGGATGGGGTGATTGCGGGCACGCTGCACTGGTCGCGCTATTTGGGCGATCGTCAATTTGGTTGGATCGGTACTCGCCCGATCTGTGACATTCTGATTAAACATGACGCGTTCACGGGTTTCTATAACTTTGCAACGGGACAGCGATCGCCCTTAGATCTGATGCTGTTGCAGCTAGAAGTAATGACGGCTCGTTATCGCATCGGTGATGGCACTGGAGGCACTTATGTTGTACCTGCTAACAACTTTGCTCAGGATGCTAATCAAGCGTTGTTTGCTGGTCTGCGTTAAATGGAGCAGCAGGTTCGCGCTAATGCAGACGCTTTACAACAATGGAGTCAACACAACCCCCAACAAGCGCACCGATTTAGAGAACTCTTGACGATCGCTGAAGAACTCAAACAGGAGTTGCAACCTTTAGGCGGTTCCAAATCAGCTTGGGAGCGAAACGAGTATAACTTGGGCAGCACTCTAGAAGATGATCCGATCGGCAATTTGATCGTAGGACTGAGCAGTTGGCGCACGATGTTACCCCGCTTGGCTAGTGACACCGTGGTCAAAATCTTCCTAGACCACGGTGCCAGCGTTTGGGTGTTGCGAACTAATCAAGTTGGGGGATATGACCCCGATATTGAGCCGATCGCTCCTATGACGTTGTAATGCATCACTGCTACAGGTTGAGATGTTCTTAAGCGATCGTAAATTAGCGTCAGTTCGACGAGTTTTTTCGCTGTGTTGTTAACGGCTTCTGCCCCCTAAATCCCCCAAAATTGGGGGACTTTGAACCTAAATTCTGGGCTTGAAGTCCTCCAGACTTGGGGGATTTAGGGGGCAGCCCGGATTTGCAACCGCAGCGAAAAGCTTCATCGAACTGACGTTAATCCACGATCCTTACTTGCTATTTGTTCGACTTTTGATCACTCGTCCAGGGCTAACAAAAGAGATTCCCTGATTGGTACTGGTGTTGATCATGACTGACTCGATTACGGGCACAGAAACTTGCTTTTGAGTCACCCACTCTACAACAAAAGCGGCTCCTGATCCGCCTTTAGTGTCTTCTTGATTCACAACAAAACTGGTCGAAGCCAACGGTTTAAGTTCTACAGGTTGCTCTAAATATCTGCGGACAGGCTTACCGCTACTATCGTAATAATCGACAGAGGCAACAATAATCGGGTGGATCAGGTCAGTATTGCGAACACTTAATGTAGCGGTTAAATTTATGGTTCGGCTCTGCTCCGAGGTGTAGATATGTGAGTAAATAGGAACATAAACCGTTTGACCCGCGATGATCTTTACGGTGTTATCAAGAGTCACTGCTTTAAGTTGAGGTGCAGGCTCTAGTGGCTTTTCTGATGGTGTACAAGCTGTCAGCAACACAAACAAGGGCACGAGATAACTACATAAATGTCGCTTCATTAGACCTCCTGCCTGAATAGAATTCTAGATATCTGCTCTCAGATCTCGCTCCGTTGAGGTCAGCTTGAGCCCCCTAAATCCCCCATTCTGGTGGACTTTGAGCCAAGTTTCTGATTTCTAAGTCCCCCATGAATGGGGGACTTAGGGGGCTTTCCCCGATTCGTGCAGGAGGTCTATTAAAACTAGGATTGGGTACGAGGTCGTTTACACAAAATTATCGCCGTACAGTATCTAAACGATTTGTGGTGTGACGACGGCTACCAAAAAGATAGGCATAGACGTAGGAGAACACACAACCCGCGAAGAAGATTTGGCACGTCAGAAAAATCCATAGCATCAAAACCATGACGCTCCCAATCACGCCATAGGAAAGGAAATGGCTTCCGATCGTAATCACACTATTGCTGACTAATTGTTGCAACACCACCAGCAGCAAGGCGGTCAGTAAAGCAGCCAGCCAGACATCCTGCCAGCCCACATAAACAGAGGGCAAAATCTTGAACAGAATGCAGGCAACTAGAGACAGAACCAAAAACGATGACCCGACTTGAAGCCCTTTGGCTACCTGCAATTCGTCAACTTGAATGAAGGAGAAAGTTTCTTGAAAGGTTGCGATCAGATTCAGGATGGTTTTGATAGCAATACTGGTGACTAATGAAATCAGCATCAGTAGGGCAGTGCCCAACACTAATAGAAACGCCAGAAGTTGGTTAAACAGAAAGAACAGCGCCATCCTAAAAATCGATCCTGCTTCAGAAACTCGACTCGGCGATCGCCAAATTCGATTCACTGAACTCCTGAGAATCGAGAAGACAGAACTGGCTGCAAATAGAAGTAAGGTGAATCCCACGATTCCGGCTCCAACGCTATTTTCGTTGAGGGCGATCACAGTTCCTTTGATCAAATCATGCACTTCTGGAGGCAGATAGCGATCGATGACTTGCTGAATCTGTTGAAACGCTTCTGTATTCGGTCCAATTAGTGAACCAATAATGCTCAGTATGACTAACAGCAGCGGAAACAGTGAGAAAAGGGCATAGTACGAGAGGGCGGCTGCCATGCCAGGGCAATTATCTTGATCCCACTTTACCCCAGTCTTGATCAGGAGTTGAACTGGCTTTGAGGGCAAGATAGTAGACCGAATGTAAGGGGGGATCGATCGGATATAGCGGATCATAAAAACTGTAATTAAGACTTTTCTGATGGCTCAACAACGTTCACCCTGGACTCTTTCAGGGCTAAATCTGCCTCTTCTTTGACTGATCCCATCCACAGAGCAATCATGCCAGCAATAGGAATCGCCAGAAAGACTCCCAATAATCCAGCCACCCGTTCACCGATAAACAGGGCAAGAAATAGCACGACTGGATTCAACTCTAGGGCACTTCCCATGACTTTAGGACGGATTACATTAGAGTTGTTGGGTTATAAGCTCAAAAACCCTCGAAACCTAGTCCCAGTAAGCTTTTCAGCGATTTTTGACTGAAACGGCTGAAACTCAGTCCTGGCAGGACTTTCAGCAATTTTTTCTGTTAAATCCCAACAGGGCTATTATCTTGGATTTGAATCAGCACGAGACAAACGATCGCGACTTTTAAGGCGAGTGCGCCTCCTTGGGAGGTGAAGACTAAAAAGACAACGATGATAGTTCCCAGGGTAGCTCCAATTCCAGGAATGGCATCAATGATGCCCAGAATAACCGCCAAAAGCAGTGAATACCTCACGCCTAGAAGTGGAAAAATTAGACCCGTAGTACTCGATAGAAACAGCATCAACAGCAGTTGACCGCGAATAAATCCGAGAAAGCTTTGCCGGAAAGTCTTGGCAAACCGATCGCGAGAACCGACTGGAATGAGTTTGAGAAACGACTGCCACAACTGTTCGCCGTCAATCAACATATAGATGCAGATGACTGCCCCAAAGATTCCGGTAAAGACGCTAGAAAAGATGCCCCGCACAATGCCTAAGCCAGAAGTCAACCCCATTTGTAGCGTGCCAACGACTTTGCCGATGTCGAGTTGGTTGAGGAAATTTTGGAAGGGCAGAACGGTTTGTTGATCTAAAGCATCTCTGATATGGGCGAGCAACCCTTGTCCTTGATTCAGTACTTCTATGCCGACAAGCGTAACCACAACCGACAGTAAGGTGACTGCCACAATAAAAGTAAGGGCGATCGCCAACCCTCTGGGAATGTAGCGCGATAGCCAAACCGACGGATAATTTAACAGTGCGGCAAAAATTCCGGCGGCTGTAAACAGAGCGATCGTGCTGTGGAAATAATTAATCAGCAACACGGTGATCCAGCCACAGCCAACCAACAAGATATAGCGCAAAAGGGTAGAGTTATTTAGAGTGTTCCACAGGTTAGATGATGGCGGACGCATAGGGGCTTGCAGTGGGTAGTTTAAAATTAATCATTCGCGTTGCGGCGTTGTCCAACTTGATAAAGCAGCAGCAATGCAACAATGGCTCCTACTAGCCCAGCCGCGATCGCGCTGATCATCGCTTGAATTGCAATCATACTCGATGGGGTGATCAGTGCCCCTAGTGCTGCCAGCGTTGTTCCAATTTGATTGGGAGTTAGCACCGCTCCACCCTGGGGCAGTGTTAACATTTTGTAGGTCAACCCGCTCACTCGCATCATCGCGATCAGCACAGCGATCGTCATAATACCAATATTAGCCAGCAGCCCAAATTTGACATCTCGAACGACCTGAGACTTTGCGGGGCGCTGATCCCGAACTTCTAACTGACTTGCCAGTCGCGTATAGCGAAAACACCAATAAATACTGAAGATCATGGCGACTAAGCAGGCGATCGCTAACCACAAACCAAAGGAAAATCCGCCGCTTTGTCCTGGTTTAAACAGAACGTTCACGACCACCACTAAGATCGGAATAAACCCCAGCAGAGCCTGTAACTAGAATCCAGTCCAACCTAACCAGCGGAATGAATGGGCAATCTGTTGAGGAGCCGGTTTTGGTGCTTCAGAATTGAGGAAGTTAAACATAGAAGGGGTTCCCATAGAAGGAATATTGAAGTGTGAACCGGGATTTCCAATGACGTAGGGGCACAGCGGTGCCATGCCCGTTGGCGTTGCAAGTAACCGATATTAGACCTCCTGCATGAATAAAATTCTCAACGTAAACCACCCTGCGATCTCGCCCCCCAACCCCCAATTTTGGGGGAACCGGAGTTCAAAGTCCCCCAATTCTGGGGGACTTAAGGGGCGTTTCCAGATTCGTGCAGGAGGTCTATTATTTAATCCACGATCCTAACTGCTGCCGCAATGCAAGACTAATTTTATCATCCCAAGAAAGGACTAGCGATAGTGGAAACATCATGATTCTTATAACAGGAGCTTCTGGAAACATTGGAAAGACAGTGGTTGAATGTCTCCGTACCCATCAGGCTGCATTTCGCATTGGCTCACGAAAGCCGAACGCTGTTTCGCAAGATGGGGCTGAAATTGTTCCATTCAATTTCCTGGATGCGAGTACCTTTCGATCGGCGGTGCAGGGCTGCGATGCTGTTTTTCTGCTGCGTCCTCCAGCCATTTCCAACACCCGTAAAACGCTCAACCCGTTTATTGATGTAGCGCGATCGCAAGGGGTGCAGCATATCGTCTTTGTTTCCGTCGCGGGTGCAGCAGACAATCCTCTCGTGCCCCATCACGCAGTTGAACAACACCTTCAGCGAACTGAGGGCTGGACCATTCTCAGACCCGGTTTCTTTGCCCAGAATCTCGGCGAT
>JAYVFW010000455.1:0-3082 GCA_043772715.1 Phormidesmis sp.
TAGACCTCCTGCACGAATCCGGGAACGCCCCCTAAATCCCCCAATTCTGGGGGACTTTAAACTCCAGTTCCCCAAAATTGGGGGCTAGGAGGCTAGCGGGTGGTTTACGTCGAGAATTTTATTCATGCAGGAGGTCTAGTGATTCGCATTCCTCGAATACATGGCTTGCCACTCGGAAAGTTTGATTCCCTACGATCGCGACCTGAGCTGATTTCACGTTCACATCAGCGATCGCCACTCAGAAGCTCTTGGTCTTAGGGCGCAGATGCACGTCCAACTAGCGCTTGCACACATCAATGCCAATCCCTTGCTCTAGCTCTTGCATCACCTTGGTTTCTCTCGATGGTGGAGAGGTCGTTGACTCAACCTTGCATCATTCGGGATCAAGTGTCCCAACCGATGATTCGAGTTTGGTTCAGTTAATTGAGAGAGATGACCCTAGCTTCTCCACGATGTCGAGCATTCAAGGGCGGGTGGTCTATCTCTCTAGTCTTAGGATACAAGGGAGCTAGAAGTCTTGTTCCCTCTCCTTTTAGGAGAAGGCTAGAGTGAGGGCAAATCTGGCGGTTCATATCCTGGATTCAGCAACGCCAGAAAAGCCACCCATCAGTCCGTTTCAACAGACTTTCGCTATTAGCCCAAACTTCAGTTCAGGGTGGGGCAGAATCGCAGAGAACAAGGTTTAGAAAATTCCCTCTCCCCAACGAGAAGTTAGAAGATTTACAGAAGGCGGAAGATGAAGGGATAGCGGAATGGCTCATCGGGCTTGGTAAAGCAGTGAGCTAGCGCCCAAAGCGTCAAACCCCAGTGAATTGCATAGCCCAGCGGAAATAGAATCCACCCCAACAACCCAAACGTCAACAGCGATGGAATCAGAATCAAAATGCCCCAAAACCACACATTAAAGTGAAAGTTAATCGATTCTTTTGCATTGGCTTGAACGACTGGATCATCTGAGATGAAGGTGATGGCGATCGGCACACCCACCGACAAAATTGTTGTACTGAAAAAGATTGCTCCATGACACAGGCAGGATAACAACTTGCGCTTGGCTAAATCTTGGGTTCCTTGCATCCTGGAATAGCTCCTATGAATATTTTTGCTTGACTAGATCGTATCGTCGATCGCGCAATCGTCAGTAGTGGAGTTTACCGTACTTCCTCATTTGTGGAGCTTTTCCTTCAGATAGATTTATTCTCACTCAGCGTCAATTTCTTGGGGATTTTTGGGTGTGAGAATCACTTCTGGGTTAAAAGGCTGAAGATTAGCTGTAGAACCGTTTTGCTGGGGTTGAGTAAAATGCTGTGCCAAATTTACAAAGTCGGAGGGCACCATGACGATCGTCGTCGTGTTATTTTCTGCCCCGATCTCAGTCAGCATTTGCAAACGGCGTAACTCTAACCCGATCGGGTTAGCGCTAATCATTCGAGCCGCTTCGGCAAGTTTTGCGGAGGCTTCTTGCTCGGCGGCAGCTTTGATGATGCGGGCGCGTTTTTCTCGAATGGCTTCGGCTTCTTTTGCCATTGCCCGCTGCATCGTGGGCGGAATCTCGACATCCTTAGTTTCGACTCGCTCAATCACAATTCCCCAGGGTTCTGTAATTTCATCGACGATTTCTTGCACTTTGACGTTGATTTTGTCGCGGTTTTGCAGCACGTCATCCAAAATATTTTGTCCGACGACGTTTCGCAGAGTGGTCATTGCGACTTGATAGACGGCGGTTTGATAGCTCTCAACTTTGTTGATTGCCTTAGACGGATCAAGAATGCGGTAGTAGAGAACAGCATTGACTTTGATCGTGACGCTATCAGCCGTGACGGTTTCTTGTGGCTCGATGTTGACGGTTTTTGTTCGCACGTCGATCTGCACTTTTTGATCGACGAACGGCATAATCCAGTACATTCCAGGACCCATCACGCCTTTGGTGCGTCCGAGTCTAAAAATTACGCCGCGCTGATATTCTCGATCGATGTTCAATCCATTCAGCGACAAGATAAATAATGCGCCAATTAATGCAGTTACAAAGCTTCCCATTGGGCGATTCCTAACGCTATAGCTCTGTTCTAGCACAGCGATCGGGGAGCCTACAGAAATGTAATTTTGTCTAATTTGATTGATGCGACAGATCTGCCTGGGGCACGGCGTGCTATGCCTCTATTTTGTCATACGGTTGGTTCTAAAGGTGACGTTGGAGCCTTCTTGGGTTTGTTCTAACACCAACAACGGCGTTGGTTTTGCCTTTTGATCCCAGTGCATATTGGCGATTCGTCCTTGAATCGCGGGTTGCCAGGTGTCATTTTCATGGGTTGGGCTGAGAAACGTCTCGAAGCAGTCAATAATCTGATTGATCGTGACCGAGGTCGGCTGAGTGGGCAGTTTGAGAATCTTGATTTGAACGCGAAATAACACGCGCTTTGAGCCTTTGCTACTCCCATCTCCAGCCTCATATTCTAAATCGAAGATCTGATCGATCTGTCGCCCGGTGCTGGCAATGCCCACCTCAGCTTGATTGGTCGGATTTGCGCGCAGTGCCAATGTGATTTTGTCTTTGACTTTGAGTTTGATCTGGTTGACGATCGCAAAGTGAAACACTTCTTCTGCCATTCGCATTCTCAGATAGTCGAGGTTAAACTCACGCGAGTGGATCAGATCGGGGTTGCGCTCCATTTTGCCGATCGTTTCAACCGCATATTTGAGTTTCTTTTTCAGTTCGCGATTTTTAAACGTCTCAAATTTCACCTGCTTTTTGAGTTTTCCGGCTTGCAGAGTTGAAAAAATGCCCAAGCAAACGAGCAGTAAAAACAGTCCGCCTGAGGTTGCCATCCAAATCTGTTGTCCAGAGTCAGCGCTGACTGCTGGGCTAGAAGCTGCGCTGGAAGAAAATTTGGTTTTAGCGGTCTTGGGAGGAACCTGACCGAGCAAAGGTTCTACAAAAACAATCCGGGGTGACATAGACGATGCTGGCTAAGAATTTGAGTCGTTTTCAGAATGCCCCTGAACAAAGAGTAAACCATCATTTAGACGGAAACCTTAGCTCAGATCTTGCACCAGTCTCAACGATTTCCCGATCACCCGCCCTGAA
>JAYVFW010000456.1:0-3077 GCA_043772715.1 Phormidesmis sp.
AATGGGGGATTTAGGGGGCACAAGCCGACTCAAACGGAGCCGTCAACGAACTGATAGACACGCTAGTTGGGTTCGAGAAGTTGCACCCTAATAAATCCACATTGCTTAACTTAAATCTCATCACTCTCCTGGGGAATGCTATAGTCCCAATTATTCGTTTTTCTGCTGTGATCCGGACTTTTGCGCGTGCCTAAAGCTGGCATTATTTACAACGACGATAAACCGATCGCTTGTCAAACGGCTAAGGAGCTAAAAGACAAGCTGAATTCACTTGGCTGGGAAGTTGTTTTGGCAACCGGGGCGGGTGGAATTTTAGGCTATTCCACTCCAGGAAGCCCGGTTTGTCACACGCCGATCGATCGGCTGTCTCCACCAGGGTTTGATGAAGCGATGAGCTTTGCTGTGGTGTTGGGCGGCGATGGCACTGTTTTGTCTGCGTTTCGGCAAGTAGCTCCTTGCAATGTGCCGATTTTGGCAGTCAACACCGGGCATATGGGGTTTCTGACTGAGACTTTGTTAGAGCAGTTGCCAGAAGCGATCGCGGCAGTTTTGGCTGGTGAATATGAAGTCGAAGAACGCACCATGCTACAGGTGCAAGTCTTTCGAGAGAATACCGTTCTTTGGGAGGCGCTCTGCTTAAACGAGATGGTGCTGCATCGCGAACCGCTGACCAGCATGTGCCATTTTGAAGTTGAGATTGGCAAGCACACCCGTGTAGACATTGCAGCAGACGGCATTATTTTGTCTACGCCAACTGGCTCGACGGCTTATTCGCTCTCGGCTGGAGGACCCGTGATCACGCCCGGAGTTCCGGTGATGATTTTGGTGCCAATTTGTCCGCATTCGCTGGCATCTCGCGCTTTGGTGTTTGCCAATAGTGAGCCTGTGACAATTTTTCCGGCAAACCCCAACCGCTTGGTAATGACTGCCGATGGCAATGCCGGGTGTTATGTGTTGCCCGATGATTGTGTGCGGGTGCAGCGATCGCCCTACTTCGCCCGGTTTGTTCGCCTCCGCCCGCCAGAGTTTTTTCATCTGCTGCGCGAGAAGCTAGGATGGGGTCTACCTCACGTTGCAAAACCTAATTAAAGTCACGAATGATTGCAAGACGTGTTAGAACGGTGCTGACGTTGAAACCCTTTATTCCCCAGGTTGTATGAGTGTTGCCACCCTTGACCACAGCCCTTGCGTTCTGATCATCGAAACAGATGAGACGCTGGCTCATAGCGTCAGCTCAGACCTGCAAGAGTCTGGATATGACACGATCGTCACCCATGACGCAGCGAGTGGTTTGCGTCAAGCAACCGAGCGGCATCCGGCTTTAATTGTGGTTGATCGGATGCTGCCAGGAGAATCAGGGCTGGCGTTTTGCAATCATTTGCGCGGTGCGGGAATGAGAACCCCGGTTTTGCTATTGATGGCACGAGATGCCGTAGACGATCGGGTGGCTTGCTTAGAGGCTGGAGCCGATGACTATTTCCTCAAGCCTTACCGGAGTGACGATTTTCTCAAGCTAGTCAAGCTCTATCTAAAAGTCGATGCTCCCGGCGCAGAGCAGTTGAGATTTGGGGATCTCGTGTTAGATCTGGCGATTCGTCAAGCGTTGCGAAACGGACGGGCGATCGACCTGACCATGAAAGAGTTTGAGTTGCTCAAGTGCTTGATGGAGCATCCGCGTGAAGTTCTGACTCGTGAGCAAATCTTAGAAAGCGTTTGGGGCTACGATTTTGTCGGCGAGTCGAACGTAATTGAAGTCTACATTCGCTATTTGCGATTGAAGATCGAAGACGAAGGGGCAAAACGGTTAATTCAAACCGTGCGTGGCGTAGGATATGTGCTGCGGGAAGCTTAGGTAAAGAGAAATGAGCTTAGATAAACTTGCTAAATCTGGGTTAGGTCGCCGTGTCAAATGGGTAGGGCTGGGGCTGGGGCTACTGCTGATAGGCTGTTCTCCTGCGCCGACGACTTCGGTGTCTGCGACTCAAGCGGCTAGTTCATCGCCCCTGATGCAAGCCAACACAAATTTGGGACAGAGTTTGCAGATCACGGCTCAAGCGCCGATCGGCGGAAAAGTCATTCAGCTAGAAGTCGCTAAAACGCCACAAGAGCAAGAAATTGGCTTAATGGGTCGCACCAATTTGGCAGACGATCGGGGAATGCTGTTTATTTTTAGCCCCGCCAGACCGACCCAGTTTTGGATGAAAAACACTCTGATCAACCTGGACATGGTTTTTCTTTATAAAGGTGTGGTCAAAGCGATCGCGGTGAATGTGCCTCCTTGCACCGCTGATCCCTGTGCGACTTATGGCTCGACTCGCGATGCGATCGACCAGGTAATTGAGCTACGCGGCGGACGATCGACAGATTTAGGCTTAACGGTGGGCGATCGCGTTCCTGTTCAGTTTCTCAAGCCTGGTAGAGCTGCCCAAAATTAATTTTTGATGTACTAATTTGTTTAACTTCGGCTAAGATAGGTCGATGTTAATTAGTATCCTCCGCAACCTGTCTTTAGATAGGTTCATAGATTTTTATTTCTATGTGGCTTAGAGGCTTATTTTCTGAGCTGTCATCTTGAGACAGTTGAATTAACGTCAGTTCGACAAATGTTTCAAGCCAGCTCACTGTATAAATTGAGCCTTGAACTAAGTGTAAGTAATTGAAAAAAGATCTTCTAGTCCAGATCAAAGAGTGGCTACTGACAAATATTCAAAAGCAGACTATCAATTCAAGATAGGGTCACTCAGGAGATGAGAGAAAAATGGCACCTACAACCCATTCAAAATTTATTTGCTTTTTGCGAGAAGGGTTAGCAATTTCTGACCCTTCGATCGCGTTTGCCCTTAGACACCGAGAACAAAACAACGGGCCTTTGCCGATGATTCTTTGGCAATATGGGCTAGTGACGCTACAACAGCTTGATCAGATTTACGACTGGCTAGAATCTGCCAAAGGTTAGACCCTGATATCGTCGCGATCGGGGTTTAATCAAACGGACATCTGCTGGGTAGCATCCGTGAAAATCTTATTCCTCAATTACAGTGGAAAGCTGGGAGGTGCAGAGTTATGCTTACTCGACC
>JAYVFW010000457.1:0-8816 GCA_043772715.1 Phormidesmis sp.
GGTTTCCTTTCCTAGTCAACAGGTATCATGGAGTCAGTCTCAGAGGAGCATTTAGTATGACGCTAGTGCCAAATGAACAAGCAGCCATTATTCGTACAGAGCGTGGGCTGACGATCGCAGGTACACGCATTACGCTCTACGATGTGATGGACTACGTGACAGAACACTATCCGTCAAAGTTTATCCGTGCCATGCTTGATCTTACTGATGAGCAGGTGAGTGCTGCGCTGTCTTACATTGAGGCACATCGTACAGAGGTTGAAGCAGAGTATCAATTCGTTCTCAAAGAAGCCGAGGAACTGCGGCAGTATTATGAAGAGGAAAATCGTGAGCGGATTGCTCGCATTGCTGCCAAGCCTCCAAAGCCTGGAACAGAAGCGATTCGAGCCAAGCTTCAAGCAAGAAGAGCGAAGCTTGAATCACGAGCATGAATTTTCTGGTTGACCATAATTTACGAGGACATTCTGTTGTTTTAGCAGGTAGCCTTGCTGCAAGTGGTTGGCTTGAGCTAATCTCGATTCGCTTCGTTCTGTTTGAAGAAGTAGGTTTAGCGGTCACAAGTGATGATCGAGTTGTTTGGCAATATGCTCAGGATAACCAGATGATTCTAATTACCGCCAACCGAAGTATGAAGGGGAAAGACTCTTTGGAGCAAGTAATGCGCGAGGAAAACACCCCTGCATCTTTGCCTGTTGTCACGATAGGCAATATTGATCGGCTGATGGCTGAACCAGACTAGCGAGAACGTTGTGTTGATCGCTTGGTTGATATCGTGATTGACATCGAAGATTACCAAGGCGCACGGCGAATTTTCATTCCGTGATCGCTTGACTTTAGAGTGGTTGCAGTCGTCACGAAGTGGGGCGAAGCCCTCGCCAACCCCTGTATCTTAAGACTAGAGAGATAGACCGCCAGCCCTTAGATGCTCGACATCGTGGAGCAGCTAGGGTCTTCTCTCAATGCCAACGAGTATAGTAGTGCCATGACCTCTACCCCTTCGACTAACCAGGCAAACCCTAGTTCCTCTTCCACAGAAAAAGGAGAGCCGTTAGAATGCATCATCCAGACCTTAAAAGTCATGCTGCCGGAGTTGCACGATCGCTATGGGGTGATTTCGCTGGGCGTGTTTGGCTCCTACGTGCGCGGCGAACAAACCCCTGACAGTGATCTCGACTTGCTCGTTGAGTTTGACCATCGCCCCTTCACCCTGCTACAGTTCATCGCCCTAGAATATGAACTGAGCGATGAACTGCAAATCAAAGTTGATTTAGTCGAGAAAAGTGTGCTCAAGCCCAAAATTAGCGAACGGATTCTTCAAGAGGTTGTTTATCTATGACCCAAATCAATTCACAAGGACAAATCACTATTCCCTCCGACATTCAACAGCAGCTTGGGTTATTGCCTGGAACAGAGATCGAAATTGAAGTTGTGGGAGAAACCGTTCAGCTTCGTAAAAAAGAGGCTGAACATCGGGGTTCTCGCTTACTTGCAGCGATGCGAGGCAAAGCCACCAACCGCTTGAGCACTCAAGACATCATGCAGCTAACCCGTGATCATGTATGACGGATGTTTTGGTCGATAGCAACGTCATTCTGGATGTGTTGACTGAAGATCGCCAGTGGTTTGAGTGGTCAGCCCAGATGCTGGTTAAGTATGCCGATCGGGGAATGCTCGTGATCAACCCCTTAATCTACGCCGAAATTTCGATCGAGTTTAACCAGGTCGAAGAACTCGAAGCTGCTTTGCCCAACGACTTCTTCACATAATCTGAAAATCGCTTAGGTTCTGAGAACGAGACATTTTGCTAGCCTTTGAGAACCATTCGGTACAATGAAACCGAAGTGCCGCTTTAGGTTTGTTGCATGACCGCCAGCCCAGATTGGAAAAAGCTTTACACCGCCTTTGACCCGTTTCGACCGTTGCCTGCAAATGATCCGGCTTGGGTAGATTGTGCATCGGTGCGGGGCGAGGAAGATATTTTGGCGGGGCTGGGGTTGGAGATTGCCCGATCGGAAGAAGTCACCTGTCAACTCTATGCCGGACATCGGGGCGCAGGCAAATCCACCGAATTACTGCGACTCCAGGATCACTTACAAGGGCAAGGCTTTCGGGTGGTCTATTTTGCCGCCGATGATGGTGATTTAGAACCGGAAAACACCCAATACAGCGATATTTTGCTAGCCTGTGCCCGACAATTGATCAGCAAACTGCCCTCGAAGTCTGGTCAGGATAACAAGTTTCGGGGGTGGGTCGATCGTCTGCTGAGAGATCTGCGAGATTTGGGGGTGACGGAGTTATCGCTCGATGAATTGAGTTATGAAACACCGGAGACACCGCTGGGCAAAATCTCTGCCACCATCAAAACCAATGTCAGCAAACAGCAAGTGATTCGCCGTCAGGTGGAACAACAGGCAGACTCCTTGATTGACATTTTGAATGAGTTTATTGGGAGTGCCTTGGGCGATCGTAAGCCTCAAGATCTCGTCCTGATTGTGGACAACCTCGATCGCATCATTGAGCGCTACGAGGGTGAAAATCAGCAAAGTAACTATGAACAAATCTTTGTCAATCACAGCGATCAACTGCGGGCGCTCAACTGTCATGTGATTTACACGGTGCCGATTTCCCTGGCATATTCGGTGCATTTGACAGCATTGGAGGAGCGCTATAAGCCAGTGGAAGTGCTGCCGATGGTGATGCTCAAAACCCCAGACGGGGAGATTAGTGAAGCCGGGATGGCAACGCTGAAGGAATTGATTCGCCAACGGTTTCGGTTTGCCCACATGGAGAGGGAATTGGAGGCGGCGTTTGAGTCGATCGAGGCGTTGAATAAGCTGTGTGAAATGAGTGGCGGACACGTTCGCAACTTGATGAATTTGATGAAGGCAGCGTTGCAGAACACGCGGGAGTTGCCGATTTCGACGCGATCGGTGCAGCGGGCGATTTCGGAGTTGCGGGATACCTATCGGAAAGTGATTGATGGGCACGAGTGGGAAGCGTTGGTGCGGGTGTCTCAAGATAAGCTGATTACTGAGAATGATGATCAATTTCGCAGTTTGCTGTTTCGACGCTGCATTTTAGAATATCGCTACATTGATGGAGAGGGCGAGGTGCAGGTTTGGCATGATGTGCATCCGCTGGTGCGGGGGTTGGATGGCTTTAAGCGGGCGTTAGAGCGATATGAGCAAGGAAGAGCCAGTAGAAGTGAGTAAAATAGTTGCGACGACGGCGATCGATTGGGATGCGGATGTGGTTGCTGACCCCGAAGAGTCGTATCAGTCTCTGGTGCGATCGCTCCAGCGCACGGAAGGGTTTAGCTTATTTTTTGTCCGCTGTGTACCGGGCGATCAGGCAGATTTGGTGCAGCGGCTCCAGGCAGATTTGCCAACGTTGCTCATGCAGCGGTTGGAGCTAAAAGAAGAATTGGTCGATGGCAACTTGTACCAACGGGTGGCGGCGTTGCCCAATCTTCAACAGATTAACGTGCTGTTTATTTCTGGGTTAGAAAAGTCTTTAGACCCTTATGTTAAGTCGGGTTATGGCGGTCAGGGCGACTACTATAAGCTCGACACTGTGCCGCGTGTGTTGGGACATCTGAATTTGCAGCGAGAGCGCTTTCGAGATGATTTTCCGTTTTGTTTCGTGTTCTTTCTGTCCGCTTTTGGCATTAAATACATTGCGCGTCGTGCGCCGGATTTCTTTGACTGGCGATCGGGCATCTTTGAGTTTATTCCCGATTCCGAAATCGTTGGTAAACTGACGCAGGAACTCCAGGGAGATTATGAGGAGTATTTGACCTGGAGCCATACCCAGCGGATCGATCGCATCCGCGACATTCAAGGCATTTTGGAGGAAGATCAGCAGACCCCAAATCAGCAAGCCAGCTTATGGTGGGAAAAAGGCAGAATCCTCTTGGCTGATCAAAACTATGAAGCGGCGATCGCCAGCTATGACCACGCCCTGGAGTTTAAACCAGACGATCACAAAGCCTGGCACAACCGCGGCGTAGCGCTGTCTAACTTAGGGCGCAACGAGGAGGCGATCGCGAGTCATGACAAAGCCCTGGAGATCAAACCGGACTTTCACGAAGCCTGGTATGGTCGAGGGCATTCTCTACAGGATTTAGGACAGAATCAGGAAGCCTTGGAAGCTTGGGATAAAGCGATCGAATATAATCCCAATGACTCCGATGCTTGGAACTGGCGTGGTGTCATGTTTGTGCGCCTGGGCAATCTAGAGGAGGCCATTGTCAACTATGAGAAGGCTAATCAACTTAACCCTAACAACTTCTGGTCTTGGTACAACCGCGGCAATGCGCTGTCTGAGTTAGGGCGCAACGAGGAGGCGATCGCCAGCTATGACAAAGCCCTCGAAGTCAAACCGGACTTGCACGAAGCCTGGTACGGCCGCGGCAATGCACTGTCTGCCTTAGGGCACAAGGAAGACGCGATCACCAGCCATGACCAAGCCCTGAAGGTCAAACCGGACTTGCACGAAGCCTGGAACAACCGTGGCAATGCACTGTCTGCCTTAGGGCGCAACGAGGAGGCGATCGCCAGCTATGACAAAGCCCTCGAAGTCAAACCGGACTTGCACGAAGCCTGGTACGGCCGCGGCTATGCGCTGTCTGCCTTAGGGCGCAACGAGGAGGCGATCGCTAGTTACGATCATGCGATCGAAATCAATCCTAAATATCGCTTTCCCTGGGAAGGTCGGGGTTTGGCGCTGATGCGGTTGAGACACCTTGAGGCAGCACACGAGAGTTACGATCGGGCGCTCTTGCTCAGTCCCGATGATGCAAACGCCTGTTACAACAAAGCCTGCTGTTATGGATTGCAGAAGAACATTGATTTAGCCATTGCCATCCTACAACAAGCCATTAATCTAAATTCCAAATATCGAGAGATGGCAAAGACAGACTTAGCTTTTGATGGCATTCGGCAAGACGATCGCTTTCAGTCGCTAATCGGAGCGTAGAAGAGGGGAGGGAATGGTGCGATCGTTCTCAAATTAAACTTTCTACTCAAACTCCTGCCTGAGTTGCAACAACCTTGCTCGACGGCGATCGCCTGGATTAGCCAGTAAAATAGGCGTTACGGAAGCGAAACCAAGGTAGAAAAGTATTAGCCCTCACTAACCTGTTGCGATCGCAATTTGCTTATGCTGCTCCCCATCTCCTATCCCCATTTAGAAAAAAGCGGCGATCGCCCCGCCCATCTCAAACGATTACCTCGGATTCGGGTCGCCCAGATAGTCATGGACTATCTCACTCATGGTTGGTCGGTCGATGAAATCTGTCATCAGCACCCTTACCTCCACCCTGCCGAAGCTCATGCTGCCATGACCTATTACTTCGATCATCCGGCTGAAATCGAAACGGAAATCCAACAGGAATTTTTACAAGTCCAGCAACTCCGCACGAACGCAACTCCCTCTCGCTTCTTGGCTCGGATGCGGGCTGAGGGACGATTATAAAAATGGCGATCGCACTCTACATGGATGTTCACATTCCTCAGTCCATCACTGCCCAACTCCGTCGTCGCAACGTAGATGTCCTCACGGCTCAAGAAGACGACACTCTTGAACTCCCAGATGATCAACTACTTGAACGCAGTACAGCATTAGGTCGCGTTCTATTCACACAAGACATCCGCTTTCGGGCAATGGCTGAAGATTGGCAGCGTCAGGGTAAGCCGTTTGCTGGATTAATCTTTGGGCATCAATTGGGAGGCACCATCGGTCAATTTGTCAAAGATCTCGAATTCATTGCTCAAGCTTCTGACCCCAAAGATTGGCAGGAGATGATTGAATACATCCCTTTCTAAGAACTATCCCCATAAACAGCACCGAGAACTGGCAAAGACAGACTCAGATTTTGATGGCATTCGGCAAGACGATCGCTTCCGATCGCTCCTTGACCCCAATCTTGACTCATAGCTAGGCAACCCTACAAAGCAGACGACCACAAGGAAAGATGCGATGAATTCGTCTTAAACGCTATCGTAAAAAGATGAATCAGACATCACCACTTAAACGCTATCTGCGGGGCGTTTCTCAATCTCTCTCGATTTTTCAATATTGCGGACGGGCGATCGCGCTGGTTTGGAGCACCGATCGACGACTCACTCTATTTCTGGCATTCCTAACGCTGATTGCTGGGTTATTACCTGCGATCGTCGCCTATGCTGGCAAACTGATTGTCGATAGCGTCGTGATCGCATCACGATCAAAGCTTCCAGCCGACCAATGGACTGCTTTAAACTATCTGGCATTAGAAGCCCTTGTTGTCGCAATTCTGGCAGGCAGCAAACAAGGATTAGCGCTGTGTCAGTCGCTTTTGAGGGTGTTGTTGGGGCAAAAAGTCAACGTCCTGATTTTAGAGAAAGCCTTGACGCTAGACCTCGCTCACTTCGAGGATTCAGAATTTTATGACAAGATGACGCGGGCGAGACGAGAAGCCTCTAGCCGTCCGCTCAGTCTCGTGGGGCGCACATTTGGACTCGTGCAAGACAGCCTGACGCTGATCACCTATGCAGGATTGTTGATTCATTTTTCGGTGTGGGCGGTGCTTGTTTTAATGGTGGCGGCTGTTCCGGCATTTGTGGCAGAGACGCGCTTTGCAGGCGAGGCATTTCGGCTATTTCGCTGGCGCACTCCTGAAAGCCGCGAACAAAATTATCTAGAGTTTCTGATCGCCAATGAAGCCCCCGCGATGGAGGTCAAGCTTTATCAATTAGGGCAGACATTGCTCGATCGCTACAACACAATCTTCAATCGACTCTACGGCGAAGACCGCAACCTTACCATTCGTCGCAGCACTTGGAGCTATCTGCTTAGTCTCGTTAGCACTGCTGCGTTTTATCTCGCCTATATTTGGATCGTGATCGAAACCATTGTCGGTGCTATTACCCTCGGTGAGTTGACGATGTATCTCGTCGTGTTTCGTCAGGGACAAAATGCGTTCGCCTCACTTCTCAGCGCGATCGGCGGCATGTATGAAGACAGCCTCTATCTCTCTAACTTGTATGAGTTCTTAGAACAAGAAATTCCTCAGCCAAAAGGCTATGCCGATCGCGGCACGATTCCGGGTGATGGCTTGCGCTTTGAGAATGTCTCCTTTCAATATCCGGGCAATGACGCTCTCGCACTCAATCAAGTCTCATTTCATCTCAAACCTGGAGAAAAGCTGGCGATCGTCGGTGAAAATGGTTCGGGCAAAACGACGCTAATTAAACTGCTCACCCGACTCTACACGCCCAATTCTGGACGCATCTTACTCGACGGGTTGGACTTGCAAATGTGGAATTTAGAGGTGTTGCAGCAGCGCATCGGCGTGATTTTTCAGAACTTTATGCAATACCAGTTCAAAGTCGGTGAAAACGTTGGCGTTGGCGATGTCAGATATTTAGAAGATCACGATCGCTGGACTGAGGCGGCTGAAAAAGGCAACGCGCTGCCCTTTATTGAGCAGATGCCCGAAGGCTTTGAAACGCGCTTAGGTCGCTGGTTTAAGAGCGGTCGAGAACTCTCTGGCGGACAGTGGCAAAAGATCGCTCTCTCTCGCGCCTTCATGCGAACGAGAGCCGACATTCTTGTGTTAGACGAGCCAACCTCGGCAATGGATGCCGAATCGGAAGTGCAAATCTTCGATCGCTTCCGTGAAATGACCTCAAACCAGATGGCGATTTTGATTTCTCACCGCTTTTCAACCGTCCGCATGGCAGACCGAATTTTGGTGCTATCAATGGGCAAAGTATTAGAGCAGGGAAGCCACAAAGATCTGGTGAACGCTGAGGGACGATATGCTCATTTGTTTGCCCTTCAAGCTGCCGGATATCAGTAGCCTAATTAACGTCAGTTCGACGAGTTTTTTCGCTTCGTCAAGAGCGGCTTCAGCCCCCTAAATCCCCCATTCTGGGGGACTTTGAGCCAAGACTCCAGTTTCAAAGTCCCCCAAACTTGGGGGATTTAGGGGGCTACCCGAATTCACAACCGGAGCGAACCACTTTTATCGAACTGACGTTAATGAGTGACACCAATTTGATTTGCGAATGCGACAGATTCGCATGAGGGCACGCATACCCCCACTGTAGGGGCATGGCACGTTGTGCCCCATCGGATTGAACTGATCGCAACTCATGCTAAATTTTCAACGTCGAGCGAATGGTCTGCACAATTACTTGGGGCGGCTGCGCGATTTCAACCAGCAGTGCGCCTAGTGGTTCTTCTAGCGTGTTAAATTGGCTATCTAAGAGCTGTTCTGGCATATAGTGGTTGTGTCGTTCTTGCAATCGCTTCTGAATTAACTGATGTGATCCTTTGAGATAAACTAGTTTGATACGATCGTGATCAATCAACAGAAATTGACGATAGCTATCTTTCAATGCCGAACATGCCAACACTACATTCTTATTTTCTTGCAGCCAGCGTTTTAGAGCGGCTTGCAAATCTCTCAACCAGGGCATTCTATCAGCTTCGGTGAGCGGGATTCCTCGCCGCATTTTCTCGACATTTTCTGGAGAATGGAAATCATCAGCATCGCTAAATTGCCAGCCTAAGGAGGTTGCTAACAGCTTTCCGATCGTAGTTTTGCCAGAGCCAGAAACACCCATTAAGAGAATGATCATTTTTGATCCTGGAGTAGGGACACGATATATTGTGTCCCTACATATTAAAACGTCAGTCTCTATAAAAGAGATAATCAGCCGTACAATTTACCCGAACCTCCCGGTCTTGAAAGGACTCGTCACATCCTTGAGCCGGAGCCTTTCCGCCAACCGTATTCACTCGTTGAATCCAATTAACTGAGCGAAAAA
>JAYVFW010000458.1:0-3070 GCA_043772715.1 Phormidesmis sp.
CTGATTGCAACCGCTTTGCACCTAGTTAATCCTGAGCATTTACGCAACTGGTTCGCAGACTGTTGTTACTGTACTTCATAAGCCTGAAATGCGCTGTAAGCCTGATTGCCCATCTTCAAACCGTTCGAGATTATCGCACTCAACCTGATTACCCGCTCTGGGTGATTCTGGTTTTAATCATCATGGGCACGAGGGCTTCGCCCCACTTCGTGAGGAGTGGGGCTACGGGATACCGCTCTTTAACAGACTTTGTTAGCCGACATCAAGCAGCGTTATTGGGGATCATGGAACTGCCTTATGCCCGACTGCCGGGTTTCCCCACTCTGCGGCGGGTGATGGTGCGGGTCGATGCCCCGGTTAATTTTGGAATTGTTCGTACCTTTTGCCTGAATCTCTTTCGGCTCAATGGCTTTGATTCCATTACCAGAGGACTGCGATTCTTGGCGCATGATGTCCAGAAACTATTTTCCTTCTTTCAATAGATCAGCCCTGCCTACGGGAGAGGGGTTGGGGTGAGAGCAGATTTGGCGGCGGTTCATAAATCGATGGTCAACGCTAAAATCCTGATGGTGACTCTGTAAAAAATTAAGTATGTATATCAGCCTGATTGCAGATTATGGAACGGGCGATCCTGCCTTTTCAGAAGTGACTCAACGCCTGTCGATCGGCATTCCTCAAGCGCAAATCAATCTGCTCTCAGTTCCCCCGTTTAGCACATTGGCAACGGGCTTTTGGATCGCGCAACTGGGTTTGAATCCGGGCCCGGCAGAGCGATTGATTTATCACAACTGCGCCCCGCGTCAAGATGACCCCGAAGCCCGACAAAACAACGAAGGTGAGGGATTAACTTACGCGCTCTTAAACAATGGCGTAAAAGTGGTCGGCGTGAACGCTGGGTTTACGCTTTCGTTTATCAAGCATCACGCTCAAGTTTTGCAAGTTGTGAATGTTTCGAGAGGTGGGTCACAGTTTCGATCGCGCGATGTTTTCCCCCCGGCGGCAGCGGCGATCGCGAATGGAGATCTCAGCGTGTTAGGCGAGACACTCAACCCGGAGCAAATTTTGGATGTGCCCCACGATCGAGTTGCCTGGGTCGATGGCTATGGCAACATCAAAACCACAATTCCGGCTCATACGCTGAAATTAGAGCCAGAAGCCAAAGTCGTGATTCGGATTGGCGATGTGGTGAGCGACGCGATTTACTCAGATGGGAGTTTTCGCGTTCCTGAAGGCACTTTGGCGTTTGCTCCCGGCAGTTCTGGCTGGTCGATTGATGGAACTGAGATTCGCTGGATGGAGTTGTTTTTGCGCGGCGGCAGTGCTTGGGAACGGTTTGGTAAACCTCGCGTGAATCAGAAGGTCGCGCAAATTGGTTAGTTTAGAATCGTGAATTAAATAAAGCCGGAATCTGTGTAAGGGCATGGCATTGCCGTGCCGCGCTGCAAGTGACCGATACGATTTAATCCACAATCCTTAATAGATTGAGAAACGCTATTAGCAATGAGTGGCACTGAGGAATCAACGCTGTGAAAGAACTTCTGAGACAAGTCCGAAATCAATTCAAACACGCTTGGCAACCTGGATTTTTAGCAGCGCTGGTGACGATCGCTCTCATTGTGTCAAATTGCAGTCGCCCTACTAATCAGGGTGGGACTGCTCAATCAGGGGTTTTGATCTATGGCTCTGGGGGACAGCCTGTCAATCTAGAATCGGGCAATATCACAGACGGAAACTCGATCGTCGTTCACAATCAAATTTACAACCGCCTGATCGAATTCAAGCCAGGAACTACAGAATTACAGCCCGGTTTAGCAACTGCGTGGACGGCTTCACCCGACAGCAAAACCTGGACATTCAAATTACGTCAAGGCGTTAAGTTTCATGATGGAACTGAGTTTGATGCTGAAGCCGTCAAGTTTAACGTCGATCGCTGGTGGGATAAAAACAATCCGTTTGGCTATCGCAACGCGGGCAAAACTTACGAGATTTGGGAACAGATTTTTGGCGGCTCTAAAGGTGAACCCAATTCGCTACTTCAGAAATTGGTTGTGACCGATCGCTCCACGATTCAGTTTGTTTTAAAGCAGCCGTTTGCGGCATTTCCCAGCACGATCGCGTCGGGTTATTTTGGTATCGCCAGTCCGACTGCGATTAAGAAAGCGGCTGCAAGTTATGGAACGCCAGCCGCTGGAGCCGTCGGAACCGGAGCGTTTATGTTTAAAGAATGGCGATCGGGCGATCGTATCGTTCTCGAAAAAAATCCCAATTACTGGAACGCCGGATTTCCGAAAAGCAATCAACTAGTGATGCGGTTTATCACCGATCCGGCGGCACGATTGGCACAGCTTCGAGCCGGACAGCTTGACTTCACCGTAGATCTTGCCCCCGACCAAAAGGCGGAAATCGATCGAGACACCAATCTCACCGCCGTCTTTCGTCCTTCATTTAATGTTGGCTATCTGGCCCTTAATCCTGCTGATAAGCCTTTGTCGGATGTGCGAGTTCGGCAAGCGATCGCCCATGCGATTAATCGACCCGCGATCGTCAAAGCCTTTTGGGGAGACTTAGCAGAAAGCACGCCTCACTTTATCCCGTCTACGCTCTCGTGGGCGCAGTCTCCTGACTTAAAAGATTACGATTACAACCCACAAAAAGCTAAAGAACTGTTGACTCAGGCAGGCTACCCCAATGGCTTTGCGATGGACTTGTGGTATATGCCCGTTTCTCGTCCCTACTTTCCGACTCCGAAACCAATCTCAGAAGCCTTCGCCGCAGATTTAACCGCTGTCGGCATTCGCGTCTCTCTCAAAACAAAAGACTGGACGGCTTATATCGCCGATCGCATCAAACCTCCCGGCTATCAATCTTTTATGATGGGCTGGACAGGTGATTATGGCGACCCAGACACGTTTTACTATCCTCACTTTGGAGCAGGTGGCACCAAAGATATCGGCAACTGGAAGAACGATCGCATTTTGCAATTGCTTGATCAAGCCAGACTTACCGCAGACCAATCGGCTCGCTCAAAAATCTATGGCGAAGTCGATCGGATTTTGCATCAAGAAGTCGT
>JAYVFW010000459.1:0-8807 GCA_043772715.1 Phormidesmis sp.
TCAGCGATCTGGCGGATCAACCGCTTACCCCGGAGGATGTGCAAGTCAGTTTTGTCTATTCTGATGGCTTTGGACGGGAAGCCCAGACCAAAATTCAGGCGGAGCCGGGGCTGCTGGATTTAACAAATCCAAATTCCCCCCTGCTCAATCCGCGCTGGGTAGGGACGGGCACCACGGTCTACAACAACAAAGGTAAACCTGTCCAGCAATACGAACCCTTCTTCAGCCCAGATCATCAATTTGGCATTGAGCAACATGGGGTGAGCAACACCCTGTTTTACGATCCGGCAGAACGGGTGGTAACGACGCTGCATCCCAACCACACCTACGAAAAGGTGGTATTTGATCCCTGGCAGCAGGTGACGTGGGATGTGAACGATACCGTCATCCTCGATCCGAGTAGCGACGAGGATGTTAAGGCGTTTTTGGTAGATGCTGAGGGAAAGGAGCGTCTACCCAGAGATCAGTATTTGCCGACCTGGTATGCCCAACGTGAGGATAACTCCCTGGGAGTGCAGGAGCAGTCGGCTGCTCACAAAGCGGCTGCCCACGCCAACACGCCTACCACTGCCTACTTTGACACTCTGGGTCGTCCGTTTCTGACGCTGGCGCACAATGGCTTCAAGCCCGATGAAACGCCAGATCTCTACCCCACACGAATAAAGCTAGACATTGAGGGCAACCAGCGCAGTGTGATGGATGTCAAAGACCGCATTGTCATGCGCTATGACTACGATCTGCTGGGCAACCGCATCCATCAGTCCAGCATGGAGGCAGGAGAACGCTGGATGCTGAACGATGTCGCAGGCAAACCGATTCGTGCCTGGGATAGTCGAGGGCATACCTTCCGCACGGAATACGATCTGCTGCGTCGTCCGCTGCGGGCTTTTGTGATCGGGGCTGACCCTGCCCGACCCAATCAGGAGTTGCTGACGGAGCGTTTGGTGTATGGGGAACAGCACCCAGAGGCTGAACGGCTTAACCTGCGGGGGGCGCTCTATCTACACCTGGATCAAGCGGGTGCCGTCACTAGTGAAGCCCACGACTTCAAGGGCAACCTACTGCGTGCCTCGCGCCGTATCACCACCGAATACAAGCAAACGATCGCATGGAGCACGGTGGATGCTGCCGTGCCAGCCAACGCCACGGCACGGCTCGTGCTAGAGACGCTGGCAGCATCCACCGTGCCACTCTTGGAAGCCGAGACCTACACCAGCCGCACTACATTTGATGCTCTGAACCGTCCAGTGCAAATGATTGCGCCTCACAGTAATCAAGCGGGGGCAAAACGCAACGTGATTCAGCCGGGATACAACGAGGCGAATTTGCTAGAACGGGTGGATGTGTGGTTGGATCACCCAAACGACCCTGCTGAACTGCTGAATAGGGGAACTGTGCCACCTTCGCCTGTGGGAGTGGAAAACATTGACTATGACGCTAAGGGTCAGCGCCTGCGGATTGACTACAAGAACGGTGCGGTGACCCGCTATACCTACGACCCAGAGACGTTTCGGCTGATTCATCTCTACACGCGACGAGGCACGACGTTTACAGAAGACTGTGGGAATACCCCACCGCCCGATCGTTTTGCCGCACCAGATGAGCCGCCGTCGAATACACCCTGCGGGTTGCAAAACTTGCACTACACCTACGACCCGGTGGGCAACATCACCCACATCCGCGACGATGCCCAGCAGACAATCTACTTCCGCAACCAGATTGTTGAACCGATCGCCGGGTACACCTATGACGCTATCTATCGACTGATCGAAGCAACAGGGCGCGAGCACCTGGGGCAGACGGGCAAGTCGGTTCCTCATTCCCATGACGATGCGTTTCGCGTTAACAAAGCCCACCCCAATGACCGCAACGCGATGGATCGTTACTGCGAAAAATACGTTTACGACGCAGTCGGCAATTTCATCACGATGAGCCACCATCGCTCGTGTACCAACAACCCATCTTGGACGCGCACGTACACCTATGCAGAAACCAGCCTGATTGAACCAACCAAGCAGAGTAATCGGCTGAGTAGCACCACAGTCGGCAACGGCAACCCGATTGTTGAACCCTCCTACACCTATGATTCCCACGGCAATATGACCGTGATGCCGCATTTGCCGCTGATGCAGTGGGATGACCGCGACCAGCTTCAGGCGACTTCGCAGCAGGTGGTTAACAATGGCGGTACGCCGGAAATCACCTATTACGTCTATGACACGGCGGGTCAGCGTGTCCGCAAAGTGACTGAGCGGCAAGCACCAGCCGGAGAAACACCAAAGCGCAAGCAAGAGCGCATCTATCTGGGCGGTTTCGAGATCTTCCGCGCCTATGCAGGCGATGGCAATACGGTGGAACTGGAACGCGAGACGCTGCACGTTATGGACGACAAGCAGCGCATCGCCCTTGTGGAGACGCGCACCCTCGATAAGGCGGACAATGACCTGGCACCACGACAACTCATCCGCTACCAATTAGGCAACTACCTCGGCTCCGCCAGCCTGGAGTTGGATGATCAGGCGCAGATCATTTCCTACGAAGAGTACTTCCCGTATGGCAGCACTTCGTATCAGGCGGTGCGAAGTCAGACAGAGACGGCGAAGCGGTATCGGTATACAGGGAAAGAGCGGGATGAGGAGAGCGGGTTGTACTACCACGGGGCACGGTATTATCCGCCTTGGTTGGGGAGGTGGACATCGGTTGACCCTAGCGGCATTAGTGACGGGATGAATCTATATGTCTATGTTGCCTGTTGCCCAACGAATCTTGTTGATCCAACTGGTCAGGCGGCTAAGCACGCTAACCTTGGGAAGAACATGGAAGCTGCAAGCAAGAAACATCAAGACTTGGCAAATGAACTACGACATCAGGGAGGATTTGACCCGATCGAGGTCAAGCGACAAGAGGGCGTTACACCCGAACGAAAAATCATTCCAGACGAAGTCAAGCAGACTCCCGGATCGGAAAAACCGAGGACAGTCGTCGACACAAAGGCTCGCAACGTGCATTCCGAACGCAACAAAGATCCCGCACGTGTGCGCCAAGATATTAAAGCGAGCCTAGAGCAAGTGAAGACTCAGGTTCAAGCACTTAAGGACGTAGGCAAGGTAGATCCAGATGCAGAAGGGAAGGCGCTGTTCGTCTTGCATGATGGCGACAAGGGTGTGTCTTCAACTAAGGCTCGCCCAGGTTATCAGGGGCTAGCCAACGAAGTTAAGAAGGAGTGGGTAGACGCAGCTGGTAACTCAGCGGAAAGAGCGGCGCGTGAGGGTGTGAGTCCTGTAGTGACAACTCGTGATCGTTACCAAAAGACCATAAATTTCATGAAGGAAAAGCTATCCAATGCCAAAGCACTTGCGAGCGCCGTCGCTGATAGCTCGATAGTGGAAAAAATCTCGAAAAGTAAAGCTTTGAAGGTCGTCGCAGTCGTCGCACCCATTCTACTTAGTGGGGTCGCAAAAGCAGCGCCTGTGATTGGGAATGCGGGTGATGCCTATGACATAGCGACCGAACTGGAGCAAGGAAACATTAGACGCGCAACCTTAGCAACTATAGGAGCCTCGGAGATTCCTTTCGTTAGCCAGGCAGCAAGTATCGGACTGGCAGTTGAAGATGCTGGAGCGGCTGCAAAAGATATTATCGACCCTGAGCAGAAGACAGAACAGTGGGCACATGAGAATCTCAGTTTCTTTGGGTTCTGATGGCAAACACGGTAGAGCAAATGAGAACAAGCTGCTAGTACTACCGCGTCATAAAGGCAAAGTTATGAAAACGCAATCAGAGAGTCCATCTGCTACCCAAAGGTAAAACCATGAGCCAAGCGAATTCTGAACAAGATTTGATCGACCTTAACCAGCAATTGGGTGAGGCAGAGAAAACCAAAAACGAGGCGTTTTTGAGAAGTATCTTGTCAGAAGCACTTAGATTTCGCCGTGCGAATGGAACGATATTATGAAAACCAGCGAACAGACCGATTTCCTATCAATTAAAGATGCTTACACCCTCTATGAAGAAGGGAAAAAGCGACGATACAGTTTGCTATTCACAGTCAATGGCGGTGCATTTGCGATCGCCCAACTCCTCACCAATTCCGAAAATAAAGAGCAGGTGCTAGGCAATCTCACACTGGCTCATCTGGCGATCGGGATGGGCACGTTCACAATCCTGATGGTCTGGGATATTTTCGCCTTCGGTCAAAAGATGCGCGATCGGCATTTAAAGGGAGAAGTTTTTGGACCGGAAGGCAAAGCCATATTGATCTTGCTCGGACTTTTGATCGTTGCAGGTTGGCTGCTGGTTGCATCAGGTTCTCCGATTACTACGCCACAGCAAATTGTTGCCTTATTATTCCCGATCGGCTTTCTGGTTGCCCTCCGCTGGTTTTCCCATCGGTCTTCCTCTCGTTAATCTAATACCTCTCACATCCCCCATAAAGAGATTCCATCATGCGCCCCATCACCTTTCCCCTCCGCCTTGACGAAGGTTCTGAAATCGTCAACCTGCAAAACGGGTTACTCTTGCTCTTGCGCCGTCAGGTCATTCAGGTCTCGGATGGCGATCGACTAATTCATGAAAGAGGTGTGCAGAACGAGCAATCACAACCAATCTATGGTGAATTCACCAAGAAACTAGTCGCCCTCTTCCGGCAGCAAGCTGGGCTGACGACTAGTGGCAAAGTGGATGCACCAACGGCTGAGGCACTCAATAAAGCGCTGAAGGAACTCGGTGCTTTTGACGAAGATCAGTTTACAACAGTCAAAGGCACTATTCGTCTTGCCGATGACTCTCCTGCTGTAGGAATGAGGGTATCTGCCTGCGATCGCGATTTGCGTCATGAGCAGAAATTAGGGCACACAAAAACCAATAACCAGGGTTTTTACCAGATCCAGTATTCCCCAAAGCAGTTTCATAAACGAGGAAAAAGGAGCGCTGGTCTTGTTGTCAAAGCTCTTACCAACGATGATTTGGAGCTAGCTGTCTCACCCGTATTATTCAATGCACCGTCAGTCGCAGAGATAGATTTAAAGATTCCATCTACGGTATTACAAACAGCGACCCTATTTGAAAAAATTGGACAGGTTCTAGAGCCTTTGCGTGAAGGAGTGAACATAAAAGACCTGGAAGAAAATGAAGACCATCAGGATGTGAGCTTCCTGGCTGGTGAAACTGGCATTAAAAAAAGTGACCTTGCCCGCTTTGCATTAGCACACAAGCTATCAGAGAACGAAGCCCGACCAAGATTCCGGCTTGAACCAGAGTTTTGGTTTGCCCTACTCAGTGGATCGTTTTACCAATTCACGGAAGATCAGAGCCTGCGGAACCAGTTGAACACTGCTTTGAAGGGTCTTCCTTCTCTGGATGCCAATGCAGTGCGTAAAACTCTCACGCGCAGTTTCAACCGAAAAGACATCGCCGCAACCTTCCGAGATAACGTCGATGGCTGGATAGAGACGTTTCTTCAGTATGTTGCCAGCCGAACGGTGAAAGATGCTGATGAACCCACCTTCATCAAACTGGCCCTCAAAGATGCCAAGATTGAAGACGCTCAAAAGCAGGTTAAGTTTGCCCGCTTATTTAACGAACACAAAGCACTGACACCAGGGCTATTAAGTGAGCTAAAAAACGATCAATCTTTCAAGAAGCCAGAAATTGACGATTTACGCACATCCTTTCAGTTGAGCGAACTCACCCGTGGCGAGTTTTCCGTCGTCAAAAAGCTCAAGGATGAATTCAACGTTCGCCAACCTGAACAAATTCGTAAACTGGCGAAAAAGAGCGAAGCTGAGTGGGTGAAGTGGGCGCAGGATAAATCTGCTGCGGGTGAGATCCAGCTACCTATTGCATCTGAAGCAGTGGCTGAGCAGGCAAAATTGCCGGAAGCAGAAATATATGGCAAGATGCTCGATCGCCAGTTTCGCGAAGCCTTCCCAACCACAGCCTTTACGGGTGGACTAGAGCGGGCAAGGCAAAACGGCGGCACTCGCGGTTTGCGCCACGCCGAAGCCTTGGGTCAGTTTTTAGATCGCCATGAAACCTTTGAGTTGCTGAATACTCCAGTAGACGATTTCTTCAAAGACAATATCCAGTCTGGACTTGAAGAACCGCCAGCAGAGAAGAGCTTGCGTTTGGAGGTCAAAGCGGTGCAACGAGTGTTCAAACTCGCCCCCACCTTTGAAGCAACGGATGCCCTGCTGGCAGACAACATCCACTCTGCCCAAAAAGTGTATCGCATGGGCGAGAGTGAGTTCGTGCGGAACTACGGCGATCGCCCCGGCTTCACCCCTGCAACCGCCCGCCTTGCCTGGAACCGTGCTGCTGATACCCATGCCGCCGTGTTGACGATCGTTGCCGATCTGAAAGCGCTCGACTCTGAAGCCCTGCCAATGGCACTACAAAATAGGAGCGCGCTTTCGACCTCCGCCAGGGCAGGGCAAAACAATAGCGCGGCACTTTCCACCTTTCCCAACTGGAACAATCTGTTCAGAACTGGCGACCTGTGCGAGTGCGAACAGTGTCGATCGGTGCTCAGTCCCGCCGCCTACTACACCGATCTGCTGATGTTCCTTAAAGAGCGCAAGGCAAAAGATCTCGCTACCACCGTCAAGGACATTCTCTTTGCCCGTCGTCCCGATCTGGGCTTCCTCGAACTCAACTGCGACAATGCCCTCGTGTCTTTGCCCTACATTGATGTTGTGTGCGAAGTGCTAGAGGCTGCGATCGATGTAAAGGACGAAAACGATCTGGAGTTGGCAGGCTTGACTGCCATAGCTAATACCACGGCGGGCAAGACCGCTGTTGCTAATGCATTTACGGCTCAGAAGATCAGCCTTGGCGTGGATTTTTCACTTTCCCAGGTAACTCCTTCAAACCCTAACGAATGGGTAGCCCACGGCGACAACATAACCTATCTATTAAAGAAAAAATCAACCCTCAACTTTTTCGCTAAAGTTCTCTGCAACACGAAAGCCAGTGCTGACGAGTTGCGGGCATATCCGCAGTACGTCAATCTCAAAACTTATGAAAAGTTGAGTCAGGCAAAATATCCAATGACGTTGCCGTTTGACTTGTTTGCTGAAGAGGTCAGGGCAGGATTTCAAAAAACGAACCTGCAACGCTGGGATTTGATGCAGTCATTCCGAGGTGCAGCGGCACCTACCGATGGCGATATTGCCGCCGAATATTTTGGTATTAGTAGTAGTGCCGCCAATCCTGATGATGATCCGAGCTTACCTCCTCCCCCCAGTGAGAAAACCCTCATCTTAAACACCGTTCCCACTGAACAACAAGAAATTTGGGGCGAGTCAAATAATGCTGATTGGATTACAACCTACAACACTATCAATACCGTTATTAGCAACTCGCTGTGCAACGTCAAATATTTCCTCTGGAAAACTGGCTTAGAGTACAAGTACAACGAATTGCTGACATTACTAGATCTGAAATTCATCAACCCAACAAGTGATATTTTCATTCAGCATCTCGATCCGTCCTGCGATACCGACAAGAAAGTGATTCAAGGGTTGGATGCTGCGAAACTCGATCGCATCCATCGTTTCCTGCGGCTGTGGCGCAAGCTAAACAACTGGAAAATGTGGGAACTTGACCTTGTTGTTCGTCATCCCAGCATTGGTAATGGGAAGCTGAATGAAGCATTTTTAATCAACCTCTTCTACTTCAATGAGATTAAGAAAAAACTGGGTGGAAAAACAACCGTTGAACAAGTCTGCGCTCTGTTTGGCAACTTGAATACAGAGACTCAGTTCACCAAACTCCATGAAAAACGAGAAGATGCACTTTACCAAAACCTGTTCCTAAACAAACGCCTGATTCAGCCTCTCGATCAAGCGTTTCAACTCGATTCCGTAACTGGCGATTTACCAACAAGGGAATCCATCACAGATCATCACCCGGCTGTTTTGGCAGCACTGGGCATACGCGAAGCTGACCTGATTTTGCTCAAAGGATTAACCACAGTCAACAACCTACCTCACAACGTTGACAATCTAACATTGCGGAACCTATCTATCTACTGGAGACATAGTTGGTTGTCTAAGCTGTTGAAATTTAAGGTAGAAGACTGGAAAACTTTGCTGAAGATTTTCCACCAGGGCAACCTGAATTTCACTAGCTCGAATGCTGCCTTAGATTTTTTGGATAACCCAGATGGTATTTTTTCCAGTCCAAGATCTGCTTTTGAGTTTCTAGAAAAAGTTGACCACCTCAAAGCTGCCGGTTTTACAACGGATGAACTGAACTGGTTGCTCGTGGGCGATCGCCCCGCAAAAACAGCTATCAAAGAAGCTGATGCCATCCGTTTTCTTGCCACATTACGTCAGGAATTGGAGCGTATCAAGGCTGAATACACCCCCACACAGTACGATTTTCTGGGCATTGTACAGCCCACCAATGAAGATAGCCTCATTACACTGCTGACCTCTTTATTGCAAAAGCTCAATCGGGACGAGGCAGGAGTGAAATCCTTTTTATCCATTTTGCAGGGTTCTTTAGTGCTGGAAGCGAACGTACAAAACTTACCAGCAGGACTTACATTCCCTCCAGCAATCACGGCTGCCCCTAATCACATTCCAATCCAATATGATGAGCCAAATAAACTGATCCGTTTTACTGGGTTGATAACCGATGCTCAAAAAACAACCCTGCTAACTGACCCCTCTCTAGATGCTGCGGTGAGAGATAATCCGGCGTATCAGATTGCTATTGAGGAGTTATTTCAACGGTCTCAAGCAGCCATAGCAACTTATGCATCTACAGCTATAGAGGTGACGTTACCTGGAGGAGTAACATTA
>JAYVFW010000460.1:0-3065 GCA_043772715.1 Phormidesmis sp.
TTTGAGGGGAACCGGAATCTTAAAGTCCCCCAAACTTGGGGGATTTAGGGGGCGAAAGGATTCAGCCTCGATAGACAGATTCATACTTCGATTCAGCAATACTCGATTAATCAATGATGTGCGATCGCAAAAAGTGCAGGGGCATGGCATCCCGTGCCCCGTCAGATTGAACGACCAGTCGCAATTGCCTCCGAGATTGGTATGAATTTATTCCTTAAGGTGACTGTGCATGATGACGAGGGTTTGCGCTAAATGATTGAGCCGCGTTTCTAGGTCTTGCTTGCGCCCTAAGAGTTGGCGGAGTTTTTGATGACGAGCGATCGCCAGACCTAAACTTGCCACTTGCTCAGAAGGGCAGGGACAAGACCAAAGCTGCCCATCAGGGTTAAGACCACAGAGTCGATAGCCAGTGCGGGGCGATTCACAAGCAACGGGCTGATTTTGGGGATCTTGAGTCGAGCAAATTTCTTCAACGTAGTCCATCAAGCGATCGACTTCGGCGTGTCGCAGCACCGATGAGTCAACCTCTGGTTCGCGAGAGTGAGATTCTAGCCAGCCATCGACGATCGGCCCTTCTAAATATAAATCCTGAATTTGCCGCAAAATCTGGTGTAACTCAGTTTGCCACCCTTCTACGATCGTTTGAATTTCGATTAGTAGATTGGTTGCTAGAGCTGGGTTTGCTCCATTTCGATGGCTGCTAAAACTAGGGGCTTTGAGTTTAGGCAGATTGGGCACTGTTGCCCCAGTTTCTTCGACCGAAAAAGGTTGGACAAAAACTTTTAATGGCTCTGTCGTGGCTGGAGGCTGATCAGTCACGGCGGGAGCAAGTTGCCTCACGATCTTGGCGGCATTGATCGTCGCAGATTGAGGCGAAGCAACACTCTTCGCAGAACTGACTTTTGCGGTTTTGGGCTGCAACTCAAAAGACACGGACTTAATTGCTGAAGCGGGTGAACCAGAATGAGTCGAAGCAGGAGTCTCGTTCGTGGTCAACATCGTCGAGGTGCGATCAATCTGGTGCAATGTCTCTTCAATTCGTCTCAGTTCTTTTTTCATAGTCGCCTCAAACCACTCACACAAGTCTTAGAGATGCAGCGCTCTGAAGCACCTCAGAATTTTCGCCCTGTTTTGTGACTCATTGTAGCGGCGAAACTGTAGAAGACAACTATTTTCTGCGATCGTGGTTAGGATTTAAACCTTTTCTGCTAAAGGCTGACAAAAGTTTTGCACTCCCGACTTTAAAACATAGAGCGCAACGGGAGTCACCAACTTAGCCGGAATTTCGGTGCTTGCCGAGATCGCATCGACAACTGCCCCATTTAGCCCGTCTTCTAAACTCTCCTGCAAATCAGCGTGACAAAGTATGTGTCGCCAGCGTTTTGCTAATCCTTCGATCCAGCGATCATTGGTGTCAGGCTCTTGCCCTGAGCGAATGGCTAAGGCGATCGCAGCGTCGTCTAAGTCGCCATCACAGTCTTCGATGACTCTCAGGGCATCTAAAGCTGCCGCGTGATCAGAGAGGTCGGCTCGATATTGCTCAAGCTCTTGGGGCGTAATAATAATTCTCATCGGGGCTTCAATTGTCAATAGGGGAAATTCTAGCACTCTTGCTCAAAGTTCAATCAGGTAACCGATCGCTAATTTCTGCTAGGGCTAAGGAGAGATCTGCGATCGTAGATTTTATCTCGGCAACATCGCCGCTTAACTGATCTAATCGAGTTTCTACAATTTTGAGATCAGTGGTTTGATTGGTTTGCCAAAGAGAACATTTTAGAGCGGTGAGAATTTTTTCAACCGTCGAGAAGTTTGGATCATAAGACGGATCGTTTAAGATGCGACTGATTTGCTGGGTGTAGCCCAACGCACTTCCGCCATGTTCTTTGGCGATCTCAGCAGAGATTTTGCGAATGCTCATGCCCTGCGTTTTCATTAACTCCCGAATCACATCCACCATTTGTTCTTGCATAAACGTGCCAGTTTCTAATAGTCTTTTACCAAGAACTTGAATTAACGTGAATTCGATGAGATTTCTCGCGACGATTGCCAATCCAGAAACGCCCCCCTAGCCCCCCAATTCTGGGGGGCTGAAGCCCTGAAGAACGCAGCGAAAGAACTCATCGAACTGACATTGAATAACTAAGTGACTTTCACCTAGGGCGGAGGTCATTTTTTGTATGTCTTCTCTCCATGAAAAAGCAGCAGAACCGATTTGCTCTACTGCTTTAGGGATTTAATCGCGGGACCCTACAACCCAACAAGTTCACGAGACTCTAGACCTGTGAGTTGTTGCGCGATCGTTAGCCGGGTTTCCAGCTTGGCAACGCTAAACTCATTTCGCAAGTGTTCTAGATGAGCTAGGGCATTGGCTTTTTCGGTGGCGGCCCGGTTGAGGGCATCGATCGCGCGCGAATATTCTTGGTTGACTTGCAAAACCTCAAAACGGCGGGCTTTGCGCTGGTTGTCATTTTTAAGGGCGGTTTCAAAGGCGACAACCATATCAGCATTGCCTTCTAGCCGAGCCAAGTGTTGACGAATCTCAGCGATGTTTTGCTCTAGCTCATTGACGTGTTGGGCGGCTTGGGCGATCGCGGCGGGATATTGACCTAAACGCAATTTCATATCTGACATTCCTTGAAGACGGTGGAGTAGTCAGTAGCCAAGTCAGTCACCTCAGACTGAGACTACGAACGACAAAAGAGAATCGAGTTCAAAGTCCCCCCAAAATTGGGGGATTTAGGGGGCTGAAGCCCTGAAGAACGAAGCGAAAGAACTCATCGAACTGACCTTAAGCAACCAGTTCTTGCAGTTGGGGCAGAGCGGTTCGGGTAGGCAACTCGTGGGCGGGAGCAGATTGAGGGGCGGTTTGCTCTAAAACGGTGACTTCGAGATTGACGGCAACTAAGTAAGAGCCAGGTTGCTCACCCACGGCTTCAGCAATTAAGTCAGCAAAGGCGGGGCGATCGGCAGTGATCGGGTCACGCAGCGAACACCGATCCCACTCATATTTGGCGGCGGGGTCAAGGTGCAAAATGTAGTGTTTCGTCATAGGGGAAGAACTTGAG
>JAYVFW010000461.1:0-8786 GCA_043772715.1 Phormidesmis sp.
CCAATCGATTAGATGCGGTATCGTGATCAATGGGAGTATGCCCACGCAGTCAATGCCTTGATCAAAATCATTGGGCTAAGTTTGCTCGTGATCTCTGTGCTTGTTGAAACGCCAAAAAAGAGAGCGATCGATTCTGAGCAGGAGTGAGGCTCGTCTAGAGAGACATAACGGATGGGGCTGCCTGTTTTTTGTATTTCATAGGAAAAGGAATTATGGTTTCTTCGTCCGATCTCAATACCGTGGCTGGTTTACCCGATAATGGCTTGCCGTCTGAAACCGCGATCGCGCGGCTCAAGGAAGAAGGCTACAACGAGCTTCCCTCGGCTCAATCTCGGAGTCTTTGGTCGATCGCTTGGGGCATGGTTCAAGACCCGATCTTCCTCTTGCTGGTTGGGGGCGGCATCGTCTATTGGATTTTAGGCGACCTACAGGAAGCCCTGATCTTGCTAGGTTTCGTCTTATTTCTGATGGGGATTAGCCTCTACCAGGAAGGCAAGACCGAACACGCTCTAGAAGCCTTGCGCGATCTTTCCAGTCCTCGTGCTTTGGTGATTCGGGACGGAGAGCGAAAACGAATTGCGGGGCGAGAAGTCGTTCGGGAAGATGTCTTAGTGCTGGCAGAAGGCGATCGCGTGCCTGCGGATGCGATCGTGCTGTCTTGTACCAACCTTTCAACCGATGAATCGTTATTGACCGGGGAATCCCTACCCGTTCGCAAAATTGCCGCTGAGGGCAGGGTAAAGATGGCGCGTCCGGGTGGTGATGAGCTGCCATTTGTCTACTCTGGGACATTGGTAGTTCAGGGACAAGGAATTGCTCAAGTGCAAGCGATCGGCGCTCAGACGGAGATGGGCAAGATTGGTAATGCCTTACAAAAAATGAAGCCCGAATCAACCCCCTTACAACAGGAAATGACTCGGTTGGTGAGCCGTTTGTTTGGCATCGCGTTAGCGTTGTGTGTCGCGATCGTGATCATTTATGGATTCACCACAGGCGATTGGCTCAAAGGAGTTCTCGCGGGCATTACGTTAGCGATGGCAATTTTGCCGAATGAATTTCCGGTCGTCGTGACGCTCTTCTTGGCGTTGGGAGCTTGGCGCATTTCTCGAAACCATGTCTTGGCTCGTCGCGCCTCAGCCGTTGAAACTTTGGGTTCTGCAACTGTTCTCTGTGTCGATAAAACGGGGACGCTGACCCTGAATCAGATGGCGGTACAGCAGCTATTCCCTCATAGCTCAGAAAATACTCAGCCTTATGATTTGAGTCTGCATTTACAAGATCCGCTCCCTGAAGCTGTACATGAACTCGTAGAGTATTGTATTCTGGCGAGCCAGAGAGATCCGTTTGATCCAATGGAGAAGGCGTTTAAGCAATTGGGCGATCGCTATCTTGCGAATACCGAACATTTGCACAAAGATTGGAAGCTGTTACGAGAATATCCGCTCTCACCGCATCTCCTGGCAATGTCTCACGTTTGGCAATCTGCCGATGGCAAACAGTATGAAGTTGCTGCAAAAGGTGCACCAGAAGCGATCGCAGATCTCTGCCATTTCACGCTTCAACAACAGCAAGCTGTAACGGCGCAAGTCAGCAAAATGGCAGCTCAAGGATTGCGGGTGTTGGGCGTTGCTAAAGCGTCTCTTCTGGGTGCGCCGCCGCCATTTTTGCCGCCTCATCCGTCGCTTAATCCTGCTCATTTACCCGATCAACAACATGACTTTTCCTTTCAATTTATAGGATTAGTCGGACTGTCTGATCCCGTGCGTCCAACCGTTGCAGCAGCGATTCAAGAATGTTATGCCGCTGGTGTTCGAGTCGTGATGATTACAGGTGATTATCCAGAGACGGCTCAAACGATCGCTCGACAAATTGGATTGCTACAAATGGGAGCCATCTTGACCGGAGCAGAATTAGATCAGATGAGTGATGCTGATCTCCAGCAGCGCATTCAAAGTACGAACATCTTTGCACGAGCCGTCCCCGAACAGAAATTGCGATTAGTCAATGCTTTGAAAGCCAAGGGCGAAGTCGTTGCAATGACTGGGGATGGCGTGAATGATGCTCCTGCGCTCAAATCTGCCCAAATCGGGATTGCGATGGGGCAACACGGCACTGATGTTGCTCGTGAGTCTGCGGCGTTAGTGTTATTGGATGATGATTTTTCGTCGATCGTGCAGGCGGTCAAACTCGGACGGCGAATTTTTGATAATCTCCGCAAAGCAATGGCATATCTTGTAGCAGTTCACATTCCGATCGCTGGGATGTCTCTAATTCCAGTCTTATTTAAGTTGCCGTTAGTATTGCTTCCGATTCACATTGCATTTCTACATTTGATCATTGATCCCGCCTGTTCGATCGTTTTAGAAGCCGAACCCGCAGAACCTAATGTGATGAAGCGTCCGCCTCGCAACCCCAAGGAGCCACTGTTTGGTCGAAAAACGATCCGTCTCGCCCTGCTGCAAGGACTAGGGAGCTTGGCGATCGCGCTTGTGATTTTTGGGATTGCAGTCTATCGCAAACAAGGCGAACTCGATGCTCGTGCCTTGACGTTTACCACATTGATTTTGGCAAATTTAGGATTAATTTTGAGCGAACGTTCCTCATCGCGCCTCAGCCTCAAAGTTTTGCGATCTCCTAACGCGGCGCTTTGGTGGGTAGTTGGGGGAGGACTTGTTTTTCTGGCACTTGTACTTTACGTCCCTTTCTTACGTCAGTTGTTCAGTTTCTCTTTTCTACATCCGATCGATCTCACGATCTGTTTAGCAGGTGCAGCGATTAGCTTACTTTGGTTTGAACTATTGAAACAAACTGCAAAAACAAGGTCGTAGTGGACAGCAGACGAGTCAGTACTTGATAGAGTGATTTCATAACAGTTTCACCTTTTAGTTTTACGAAGATGCGGTAGCTTCACTATATAAGGACGCATTCGCGCTAAATTCGATTGCAATAATTAATCACAACGGCTTGTTGTAGAGTTCAATGTCGTTGAAGCTTCAAACTGCAAATTAGGTAGCTACCCTTAACAGTTTGCAGCAGCCTTATACTTGTACCTTTGGGTAGAAGCATTCCGTTTCAAGTAACTTAAACTTCTAGGTGAGGAGCGTCTATAATTTCTGCATTCTTGTCGGTGGGCAGAACGCTACAAGAAAAGAGCTTGATCAACATTGTTGATTGCGCGAATGCGCTAAACGCAAAATCTAAAAAAGCTACGAGAGATGGCTCAGATATCCAAAGAACAATAGTTAAGAACACACTAAGCTGAAGTTAAATTTGAATACAGTTTTATGCACAATCACCATATTCAGAACGGTAGTCGAACGCCTACATTCAAGCACCACTTGCGAAGAACAGAACACGTCAAAGTTCAAGTGCAGGACGATCGCACCGGAATAGATCGTGAAACGCTCAAACGAGCTGTTCTCGATAACCTCTACTACATTCTGGCAAAGGATCGAGCTTGGGCAACCCCTTATGATTACTATATGGCTTTGGCGTATACTGTACGTGATCGCTTGCTACAACGCTGGCTCAAAACCGTCGAACAAACTTATTTTAAGCCTGATGTCAAAGTCGTTTGTTACTTCTCTGCCGAGTATTTGATTGGGCGACAACTGGGAAAAAATCTGGTCAATGTCGGGCTGTATGAGTCGGCGCGTGCGATTATGCAGGAATTAGGACATGATCTCTATGACTTGCTAGAGCAAGAAAATGAACCGGGTTTAGGGAATGGTGGTTTGGGACGGTTGGCAGCTTGTTTTTTAGACTCGCTCTCGACGCTGGAGATGCCAGCGATCGGCTATGGAATTCGCTATGAGTTTGGCATCTTTGAACAAACGATTCGCGATGGGTGGCAAGTGGAGCGCCCCGATCGCTGGCTGCGATTTGGCAATGCGTGGGAGATTCCGCGCCCAGACTACATTGTGGAAGTTAAATTTGGCGGACACACTGAGACATACACCGATGCACAAGGACGCTATCAGGTGCGCTGGATTCCAGAGCGGACGGTGTTAGGAACGCCTTACGACACGCCGATGTCGGGCTACAGCACCAATACGGTCAATACTTTGCGGCTGTGGAGCGCAAAAGCCAGCGAGGAGTTTAATTTTCAAATCTTCAATACTGGAGACTATATTGATGCTGTCGCTGACAAAACTTTTTCGGAGAACATTACCAAAGTCCTCTATCCAAATGATATCACTGAGCAAGGTAGGCAACTGCGATTAGAGCAGCAGTACTTTTTTGTGTCATGTTCATTGCAAGATATGATTCATACCTATTTGCAAAACCATGACACCTTTGATCAGTTTCCGCATAAAGTTGCCATTCAGATCAACGATACACATCCCTCGATCGGCATTGCAGAACTGATGCGATTGCTAATCGATGTGCATCAACTCGACTGGGATCAGGCTTGGGAAATTACGCAAAATAGCTTTGGGTTTACCAATCACACGGTTTTATCAGAAGCGTTGGAGCGCTGGTCGCTCAGTCTGTTTGGTCGCTTGCTGCCGCGCCACTTAGAGATTATTTTTGAAATTAATCAGCGATTTCTCGATCAAGTCGGGGCGAAATATCCAGGAGATCACGATCGCACGACTCGACTTTCCCTGATCGAAGAAGGAGCCGATAAAAAAGTTCGCATGGCATATCTTGCCTGTGTCGGTAGTCACGCAATCAATGGGGTTGCAGGACTCCATACTGAATTGCTCGAACACGGCTTGTTACGAGATTTCTATGAATTGTTTCCAGAGCGATTTAGCAACAAAACAAATGGAGTCACGCCACGTCGCTGGTTGCTGCTGACGAATCCTAAACTCGCCCTGCTGATCACTCACAAAATTGGTAAAGGCTGGATTAAGAATCTCGATGAACTTCAGCAATTAGAAGCCTTTGTGGAGAATGCGGAATTTCGGCAGCGTTGGCAACAGATCAAACAAGAAAACAAACAAGATCTTGCAGAATATATTCTGCAAACTACAGGAATTCAAGCCAATCCTCATTCACTATTTGACATTCAAGTGAAACGGCTGCACGAATATAAGCGGCAACACTTAAATGCATTGCACATTATCACCCTCTATAACTACCTCAAACACAACCCTGATGCTGATATTGTGCCGCGAACTGTGATTTTTGCTGGCAAATCTGCACCAGGTTATCTCACAGCAAAGTTAATCATCAAGCTAATCACCTCAGTTGCAGAGGTAGTGAATGCTGATCCCACCATTGGCGATCGCTTGAAAGTCGTATTTCTCCCCAACTACAACGTTTCGTTAGGGCAACGAATTTTTCCAGCAGCCGACCTCTCAGAGCAGATTTCGACGGCAGGTAAGGAAGCCTCTGGCACCAGCAACATGAAATTTGCGATGAATGGCGCATTAACGATCGGCACACTTGATGGAGCCAATATCGAACTGCGCGATCGCGTCGGAGCCGACAACTTTTTTCTCTTTGGGTTGACCGCTCCCGAAGTCGCTCAAACGAAAGCCCAAGGCTATCACCCGTGGGACTACTACAACGCAAACGCCACGCTGAGAGAAGCGATCGATCAAATTGCATCTGGCTACTTTTCTAAGGGCGATGCGACTCTATTTCAACCCTTGGTCGAGTCGTTAAAAAACCGAGATGATTATCTGGTGTTTGCCGATTACCAAGCTTACATTGATGCTCAAAAGCACGTCAGCCAGGTCTATCGCCATCCGGATCAGTGGGTGCGCCAGTCGATTTTGAACACTGCCCGATCGGGGTATTTTTCCTCCGATCGGGCAATCCGAGAATACGCCCAAGACATTTGGCACCTCAAACCTGTTCCCGTCACGCTCGATGAGCCGCAGGAAGAAATGCAGAACCCGGAGCCAGCGATCGCGCGCACTCATGACTCCACTTAAGATGCGTTTTAACCCAGCAATCTTGACTTTTTAGACTCATTTCGCACAGTGCTTTGCATTAAAAAAGCAGATGCTAGCCAAAATCAGTCTGTCGATCGCGGTTCAAGATTTTGAACTAACAGCAACGGGCAACAAAGGAAAACTGTTATGCAGCTTAAAACTTCAAACTCGAACGATAAGATAGAGAGCAACCAGACCCTTCCGCATCAGCATGGTCTAGAAATTCAGCCGTTTGGTGCCCTTTTTAATCTATCCAGTCCACAGGGTTTGCTATCGACTCTACGAGCACTTCGCCAGACCGTTGAGAGCGAAGGACAAACTACCTTTAACCAGTGGCGATCGCACATTCAGCGTTCTGAGTTTCTGTCTAGTGCCTTAAATTTAGCTGAGTATCTAGCTTTGCGGCGGCAGGATCTACGCTCCCTCCAAGCTGCACTCATGCCTTGGGGCTTGTCTTCATTAGGACGGATTGAAGCGCGGGTGATGCCTAATCTCAATGCTGTCATTGCCACTTTAGAGGTAATTTGCGGCTCTCAGTCTGCCCAGCATCTCAACCGTCCACCCATTGAGTTCTTTTTTGAGGGCGATCGTTTACTACAACAGCACACCGAAGAATTGTTTGGTCAGTCTTCAACCCAGCGTCGGGTCAGAATTATGGTCACGCTGCCAACCGAAGCCGCCACTGACTATGAGATGGTGCGAGAAATGATTCAACAAGGGGCAAACTGTGTGCGAATTAACTGTGCCCACGATACTCCAGAAACTTGGCAGTCTATGATCGATCACACCCGTCAAGCAGAACAAGAAACAGGAACGACTTGTAAGGTCATGATGGACTTAGCGGGTCTTAAAATCCGCACGGGATCAGTTGTTGCGCCACTCGATAAAAAGCGGGTATTTCGAGGGGATCAAATTCTGCTGTCGCGGTCTGTGGCTCAACTTGGAAGTGAAGCAGGCGAATCCATCCCATCACCGATGGACTACTTCCAAACTAGCTGTACAGTTCCTGGCATTCTCGATTTATTAGCGGTTAACACACCTGTGTATATCGACGATGGCAAGATTCGGACTCGCGTAGTGGATACTCAATACCCAACATCCGATGGACAACCAGGACTTTTACTAGAAGTGACGAATGCCAGCCCCAAAGGAGTCAAACTCCGACCTGAAAAGGGATTGAATTTCCCAAACACGGTTTTGCCACTCAGCCCACTGACCGAAAAAGATTTATCTGACCTGGATTTTGTCGCCGCCCACGCCGATATTATTGGCTACTCTTTTGTGCAACGACCTGCCGATATTGAGTTACTTCAACAAGAATTGGACAAACGCTCAGTCGATCGGCAGTCTCGACCCGCGATCGTGGCAAAGATTGAAACCTCGATCGCAGTTTCCAATCTGCCCGAATTAATCATCTATGCAGCAGGCAAGCAATCATTTGGGGTGATGATCGCTAGAGGCGACCTTGCCGTTGAAATTGGATATCAGCGTCTAGCAGAAATTCAGGAAGAAATTCTCTGGCTCTGCGAAGCGGCTCATGTTCCGGTGATCTGGGCGACTCAAGTATTAGAGAGTTTGGTAAAAGATGGAACCCCTTCGCGGGGCGAGATGACCGATGCTGCAATGGCTGAACGCGCGGAGTGTGTGATGTTAAACAAAGGACCGTTTATTGCCGAAGCGATCGCCATTCTGGATGATGTTCTAACACACATGGAAGCCAATCAATCTAAAAAAACGCCACAGTTGCGTGCGCTTCATTCGTGGTAGCTCTTTTAGACCTAAGTACAGAACAAAAAGTGGAAAACGGGAGGACAGAATCTGCTAAAACGCTGGTGCTACTCAAGCTTCAGCCATTTTATCTAAAATCTTCACTGGAAAGCATTTCAGACTTTTTGTTCTGTACTTAGCGCGAAATCAAATTGAAGCACTGGATTCCATTTAAAAAAGCAGAGTAAGTCATTTGCTGGGAACACGGACTGATTTGGAGTGCTACGGCATGGATGAACGGCTTACCAATTTTAGAATCGGATCGTGAACGTGTCGGTGCTAAAAAAAGCGGTAAAGGTGTTACATGAAGAACTCTACAGCCGAAACTATAATCATTGTTGGGGCAGGGATTTCTGGGTTGGCAGCAGGTTGCTACGCCCAGATGAATGGTTATCGAACGCGGATCTTTGAGATGCATAATCAACCAGGTGGTCTGTGTACTGCTTGGCAAAGGCAGGGATTTATTTTTGATGGTTGCCATTCACTATTTGTTTGGCTCAGGGCAAGGACAGCCTTTCTATCGTCTCTGGGAAGAACTTGGCGTTGTGCCGCAGCAACAATTTGTCCATCACGATGAATTGCTACGAGTGAGCGAACCTCATGGTAAAACCCTAATTGTCTACAGCAATCCCGATCGCTTAGAGCAACATTTAAAGGAACTATCACCCGTCGATCGGCGGTTAATTAGCGATTTCTGTGCTGGGATTCGCACTTTTACCCACTTCGATCTGTCACTACTCCAGCAGCAGCCCAAGGCATTATTGCGACTGGGTGGCTGGGGTCGACTGGTACGGAAAATGTTGCCGTTTGTATGCCCAATGTCGCGTTGGGGAAACCTCTCGGCAGCAGAGTTTGCCGATCGCTTCCAAGATCCCTTTCTACGCCGCGCCATTCCTCAGATGTTTGCCTGGGAAAGTATTCCAGTGATGGTAGGCATGTCTCTACTGGCTTATATGCACACCAAAAATGCTGGATTTCCGCTAGGGGGATCGCTGCAATTTTCTCAAAAGATCGCCCACCGCTATCTGGCATTAGCAGGGTGGTTTCATTGTCCGAGAAGAAAATCCAAAAGCACTGAAAACTCGTTCGCTCTTGTCGCAACCTTGCTCCGATGGAAACCAAATAATCAGC
>JAYVFW010000462.1:0-3062 GCA_043772715.1 Phormidesmis sp.
CTACCACCTCCACCAAAAATTGTCCGAAGTATTGTTAATTCATCTACCTTAGGTAGCATTCAACATCGGGTAAGTCACCAACGCAGCAAATCTTAGAGCTGATCGTTTTCGTCGATTTTTTATTTTTTACAAAACTCTTCATTTTTTACGAATCCAACTTAGATTCGTCTGCGTATATACCTGCGTATGTCTTCTTAGAACAGCGACCGTTTTTTCTAAGAATGGCTTCAGACTGCTGCTTCCGAGTTCGCATTAAAGATGAAGAGTGTTAAAGGATAACTATGAAAATTAGTGTTCGGGATATCGTTGATCCCCTGATCAATCAGGGCGGCTCTCTCCTAGAGAACTGCGCCCGCGATCGTGTGGTTGCCTTTGTTAGGCAGACCCTTGAGCAACTGACTAAACGCTGGGTTCGCATCACTGGAATCGGTGCGATCGTGTTGTTGACGATGTTTTTTAACTCAGCCCTTCCTGCTAGGGCTTCGGATCATCAAGATACAACCTTTTTAGCTAACAAGCTAACCGCTGCCGATCTCACGGATCTGTTTGTGTTTGAGAGTCCTAACGACCCCAACAAAGTTGTCTTAGCAATGGACTTTGACCCCTTAATCACGCGGGGTGAGGTCAGACCATTTGACCCTGCTGTTCTCTATCAATTTAAGATTGATAATACAGGCGACAATGTTGAAGATTTAGTGCTGCAATTTCGGGTGAATGGCAGAGGACGGAAGCAATCTGTTTCGGTGTTTGGTCCCGGTCGCCCCAAAAAGGTTGGCACCGAGTCAACGCTAGTAGGCGCGACAGGCGTTGGAGCACTAAATCAAGCTTTTTCGACCAACAAGGGGTTGAAAGTTTTTGTAGGAACGCGCAAAGATCCCTTTTTCTTTGATCTAGAGCAGTTCTTTAAGATTTTGCCCGATCGCAACTATCAACTTCAGCCCAACCCCAGCCCACCGCTCACGGTCGTTTCGTTTCGACCGCCGGGTCAAGCTCAAGATACGCTGGCCCCGTTCAACGTTCACTCGATCGTGGTCGAGCTACCCAGATCTCTTTTAGGAAAGGGAAAAATTGGGGCGTGGATGACCACCAGTGTTCGGACTCCTAAACTGAGACGCGGCAATTATGCCCAAATCGAGCGGTTAGCAGTTCCGGCGCTGAATGAGCTGTTTATGGACTTTAAAGCTCATAACGACAGCAACCTTAAGACCCCGACTGGCGATGCTGGCAATCAATCTAGTTTTATTCGCACGTTTGTCAAAACGATCGGGCGACCCCAGGGCATCGCAGATGCAGTCATTTCTGTCGCGATTCCTGATGTCATTCAAGCTGATTTGTCTAAACCAACCGGGAGCTATTTTGGCACTCAGTTAGGGCAAAACTTTGGTGGCAGACGACCCAAAGATGATGTGATTGACGTGACAGCATCGGTTGTTTTTGGTGACGCAGTGACTGGAATTAAAGACGGTGCCATTCCAGCCTTGACCAGTGACAACGTGGGTGCCAATGATGCCAACTTTCTGCCTAAGTTTCCTTATTTAGGCAACCCCCTTTAGAAGAACGATCTCGGTCGGGTAAGGGCATGGCGCTGCCGTGCCCTCTTGCGGATTTGTTAGGTTCACAAATCAGATTGGTATTATGACTCGACGATCGCTAGGGCTATTTTGGGGGCTGGTTAGCTTGATGGTGTTGTTACTGGGACAGCCATCTGTACTTGCATTAAGTGTGGGCGAACCGTTTTTTGCTCGTCACCCGCAGGTCGAAAAGACCTCAGATCTAGTCTTTCCCGATTATCTAGAGCGCGATCGCATCATCAGCAACTATGAGCAGCAGGTGCGCCAATCTTCTGATTCCTTTCTACTTTTGCGATTGTTAACTGATCAATACCTCAAGCGCTTTCGAGAACGGGCAGATGTAGAAGACTTGCTACGTGCCGAACAAGCAGCCCGACGATCGTTAGCAATTCAGCCGCTTCAAAATGGGGTGGCTTCGATGCTTTTAGCTTCAACGTTGCTCTCTCAACATCGGTTTCAAGAAGCCTTGCAAGTCGTGACTGATGCTCAGCGATCGGCGTTAGGAGATGTCAGTTTAGCCGCTCTCAAAGCCTCAATTCAGATGGAGTTGGGAGACTATGAATCTGCTCATCAATTCTTGCAAACGCTGACTGACGACTCAGACGAAAACTCAGGTCACAGTGCGGTGCTGGCTCGATATCTAGAGTTAACCAACCACTTATCATCGGCACGGCAACTGATGGACTCAGCCATGCAGCAGATGGACAAGTTCTACACAAACCCAGCCGAGACTCGTGCCTGGTTTCATGTTAGGGCTGGCGATTTGGCATTTGTGGCAGGAGATTTCACCGAGTCTGAGCAGCGATATCGAGAAGCGATCGCCCTCTTTCCTGACGATGTGGCTGCGTTTACGGGGCTGTCTCGACTTTATGCCGCACAGCATCGCTGGCAACCAGCGCTAGAGGCAGCTAATCAAGGCATCGATCGAGTGCCCCTGGTTGAAACGTTGGCATATAAAGCAGACGCTCAACAAGCCCTTGGAGACTCGCAGGGAGCTGCCGCCACCGCAGAACTGATCGAAGTAGTGGCACGTCTGAGTCAGGTTAAAGGCATCTACGATCGAGCCCTAGCCGTTTACTACCTCGACCACCACATTCATTTACCCGAAGCGTTAGAGATTGCTCAACGAGAAGTTGCCTTGCGAGATGATATCTATGCCGAAGATACTCTAGCTTGGGCCGCCGCCGCCAATGGGCAATGGCAAACTGCACAACAAGCAATTCAGCAAGCGACGCGCTATGGCACCGAAGATGCGCTGCTGCGGTTTCATCACGGCATGATTGCGCTGCACTGTGGCGATCGCGAAACCGCTATTCAACAACTGAGTCAGGCGCTGCGGCTCAACCCCCAGTTTCATCACAACTATGCGGCTGAAGCGCGTCAAGCTTTAGCCAACCTATCACCCTCTGAAGTGGAGTAACAATGCAACGATGTTTTTATGGATTTAACAGCCCATCTGACATTGCAGCGATCTTTAGCGAAATTCAAGCG
>JAYVFW010000463.1:0-3061 GCA_043772715.1 Phormidesmis sp.
GCGAGGATGGCTTCGATGCGCTCGGAGGTGAGGTCGTTGCGACGCTGGCAGTGCTCGATCAGGTGGAGAAATTCTTGTTGTTGGTCGAGGAGGGGGTGCAGCAGGGGTTCGTAATGGTTGTGAGCGTCTAGCAGGTAGCTGCCTGGCTCTAGTAGAGGGAGTCGAATGGCGTGATACTGGCTCCAGTCGTCGGGGTTGTCGCTGTTGATCCAAGCTTTGCGGTTGGGAAAGGTTTCGAGGTGTCCGGCTTGGAGGATGAATCCGGCTTCTCTCAGGACGATCGCGACGGCTTCGGCGAGGCGGTAGGCGTATTGTTCGTCTTTGAACCAATACCACAGGTGAATCCCTCGACTGTCGCTGGAGCGGATGGGGATGCAGGTTGCTAACCCGAGTCGCTCTTCTAAAGCTTGTTGGAGTTGGGGAATGGCGTAGGGGTTTTGCTGGGGGTGGTAGCGACTGAGGGCATCGAGGTCAAGGACGAGGAACTGGGTGGAGGTGTTTGGGCGAATGGCGATTAGTTTGCCGCGATGCGCGAGTCGTCGGGCGATCGGGTAGCTGTTAATCGCTTTCCAGTCTGGTTTTTGACGGGCTTTGGGCACGCTGGCTTGCAGAAATTGCCAGGCGTTGAACTTTGACCAGTAGGCATCGGCTAAGTCGGGGCGGGGGCAGGGGGCGGTCTGACTCATGCGGCACCTTCCCAACAATCACGCGGTTGAGGGAGGGTGTCCGGCAGAGGCTGGGTTGATGGGCGGGGGACGTTGGGAGTGAGATCGGCAGGATGGGGAGTTGAAAAAGTCAGCATGGTTCTCTGTCCAAGCGGTGTGCAGGAAGGACAGAGAGCAAGGATTGAGAGACCCAATCTAGATGCGAGCCGTCAGGTCATAACGGCGGGATCAGTGCAACGGTGCACGCGAAAAATCTCAGGGACGTTCCATCGCTCTCTGCTCCAAAAAGGCAGCGACGGGAGAGAGAACCATGCGTTAAATCTTAAAAATGCCCATCAAACTCTATTGCCATTCGAGACAAATGAGGCATAATAAACACATGGCACTGTCAGGAACCTAACTATCAGCCGACTAAAGCAATCAAGTTAGCGTCCCCGCCTCCCGTTATTCAAGCTAAATATTTGAGCCTTCAAAGCCCTCTCTGTTCAAGCAGTGGGGGTTTTTGGCTTCTAGGGGTTCTAGAACACGATGGTGACCTCTGGCTTTACAAGGGTGGAAACTGGGTGCGTCATGGAATGTCCTTCACCAGTTTGACGTGAGATTAAGTGTATCAGGACATTTTCTCTGATCCGCGATCGATCCATGACAAATTCTTCTGTAAATGGGTTTGAGGAGTTACATCACGTCCTGGTTCGTTCAGCGTCTAACTCTACCGGTACCCGTGCAGGGAGTGAAGTTGAGACGTTCTCGCTTACCTTCCTGCCCTTAAAATCTGGTCGGCCGTCAGTTGCAAGTCTGGAAACGTGGGAGAGACAACCCGGCTATTGCCTCGAAACTCTCTAGCCTGATAAGCTCCATCCTTCAAAGTCAGCACTGCCACCACCGACCGACTCGGATCAACCTGCCAGAACTCAGGAATGCCTCGCGCTGCATATTCTTTTGGCTTCTCAACGTAGTCGCGATTGTAGTTGTCCTCGCCTGGTTTTCCCGGTGAAACGACTTCGACCACCAGTGATGGGGCAGGCATATCACGAGTGATTAACGATTCTTTGCCCATCGCCGCGCGGGTTTCTTCTGTGATGATTGTGAGATCAGGCTCTCTCGCTTTCACTGTGAGCGAATCCACAGAGACTTGCTGCTTGTCCCCGACACGCTCGAATGGAATGCCCATTTGGACAAAGCAGAGAAATAGAAATCGTGCGATCAACAAATTGATCTGCTTTTCATTCGGCAATTCAACTAACTCCCCATCAACCAACTCGTAACGAGCATCGGTGCCGTCGTCATAGTCAAGATATTCCTCAATCGTTCTGAATCGTGGTTTGGCTTGTGTCATTGTCTAGTCTCCTTACGAAGGATAGGTTCCATCTTATGGGGCTACGGATGGCAGCGCGAATAGGTTGAGTTTTGAAGGATTAATCATTTTCCACTTCGCTTAAGTTGCCAGGAGTCCATTCAATAATGTCTCCGGGCTGAACTTGATAGGTGTCGCAAATGACCTCTAGCACCCGAATTCCAGGCAGATAGCTTGCACTTTTAGCCAATTTATAGCCAGTCGCCGGGGCGATACCAGTGTCTTTAATGAACTGGTATGCGGACATTCCACGGCTTTCTAAAAATGGCTTGACTTTGTTGATCATTGGCATCTCCTTATATTACTACTGCCAGTATACTACTAAAAAGCCATAACTAATGTATTGACACTACTACTAAATACATAGTAGCGTGAGGGCATCAAATACCCCATCCCGTCTTTCAAACCATGCTTCTCTCAGCCGCTCAACTCGCCGCCCTTGGCTGCCTCAACACATTGATGATCAAGGCTGTGAATTCCCTGAAGCCCTAGACAAGACCTTAGAAGCGCTGGCAGTTAACCGAGATGACCTGGTTGCCGCTTACGACTCACAGCCCGTCTAGCAAATAGGCTACGGCAGGTTATGACAGCCTACGGGAGCCTAACCGCTTAAAGCACTCGAAACCATTACCCAATCTATCTTTGAGGCAATTCTCATGAATTTACAAGCATCCACCTCTACTAAATCACTGGCTACCGTAGACTATGCCAACCTCCTGCAACCTATGGGTGTAGACATTGGCAATGGGCAACTCAAGCTGGTGACGACAAACGGTGAAACTCGCACTGAGAGCTATGTTCACTACCTCACTGAGCGCTCAACCGACACCGTGAAGGGCTATGTCGAATACCTAGATGGTGATCGCTCTGACCTTATCGGCAAGCAATGGATCGGGGGACTGAACGCCTACTACAACGGACTCAATTCTATCTATCGAGTCACCGATGATAAGCAGGGCAAACCGCAACTGGGGCTGCAAATCTTTCTCTCTGCCCTGTCAGAATTTCCCTATCGTGAGGTTTGGAACGTTGCCCTAGCAGT
>JAYVFW010000464.1:0-8734 GCA_043772715.1 Phormidesmis sp.
TTATTGACCACTGGCTGACTGTAAAGGGAGGGCTTGAACCGTTCCATCTGGGCTGAGAACCACTCGAATCACGGCGCTACGTCCGCTTTTAATAGGTGACACAAACGGTTCGTTCCAAGGGGGCATTCCGGTGCGATCGATATAGTCGCCCGCCACTTGACTAAGGGGGTCCATGCTGCGAATGGAACCATCAGCATTTAAAGTCACATTATATTCCAGCTTTTCAGCTAGCTCTGGGCGAGCTTTCCAACGCTTCTGAAAAAATTGTCTAACTTCGGCAACCTGAGGAATGGTGTCAAAGGCAGTACTGCCTTTGTCGAGGCTACGACTGGCGCTACTGGGCGCGCTCGCAGCTCGCTCACTGATTGCACTTTGACTTGCCGCAGGCGGGTTTGGAGCGCTCCGAACCTTAGCACTGCCGTCTGAACGGCTTCCTGGTACCGGAGACACGGGATAATCAGAACGATCGCCCGACGGTGCAGGCTGGATGGTAATGGCTCCGGGAGGAGGCTCTACCGGAACGGAATTGGCAGGAGCAGGCGGAACGGTGATCTTAGGCAGAGTGCCCGTTGAAGTAGTGGTTTGATTGATCGAGGGAGCGGGTGGATTAGGAATTGAGGTGAGTGGGGGAGCCGTTGGCAACGTGGCTAAAGGGCTAGGACTGGGGCTACTCGGCAACGGTTGAACGGCAAGACGCTGGTCGCTGCTGCTAGCTCCCTGACTGCTGGTGGCAACGGTTTGATTGGGAGCGGGACGATCGAGCAACCGCAGAACAGAGGCAGTCAGTCCAAAAGCGATCAGCGCAGTTGCGGCAAGACTCGTCCACTGAGGAGGCGTTTTTGCCCAAGCGGGACGATTGAGATTAGGGAGTGCTGTAACATCTGCGGCATAGTCATCTAAAGCGCTGGCGAGATCTGCAAGCTGCACCGCGCTCAATCGAATCGATGCCCCAGATTCTTGAGTTGCCAAGGTTCCTAGAAATAGCTCATGGGAAAGGATACCGCTGGGCTGAATTGAAATTCTGGCGGGGTTGGTTTCAGAATCTGAGTTGGCATGACTGAGAGTGGGGCGGGACATCACGCTCAACGTTGAAGCGATCGCGGGATTAAGGCTTGGGTTGACCTCATTCTCTGAACGGTGAGCGGCGTTGAGAAGGGTGATGGATTGGTTGAGAAATTGCTGAACATAGGCAGTGACCACTTGAGAAAGCGATTCTAGCTGAGTGCGATCGCCCTGCACCGTCACCCAGTGATCGTCGCTAACTCTGGGGTCATCAAAGCTGAGTTTAAAGCGCAGATGTTTCAACATAGAGCGACCCATCCAACGCGAGAGAGGCGAGTCTTTCGCGGAGATTTCTAACGTGCAGGTGGGCGGCGTATATCGTCGGGTCACTGAGGGAGAAAAGGACATGAGTTCAAAAGTGAAATACGACAGAGAGAGTTAGGCGTGAGAAGTTAGAGAAGATTGGGGGGCATGAATCGATCGCTCCAACAAGATCAGCCAGAGCCGCCGGACTCCGTTTGAACTGCCGTAAAATAGTAAGTCAATTAAAAGCTTGAGTGCCAACTGAGTCAGAATGGCTGTTGGCACCGTTTCACCGTCTTCCATTCGCTCTTGGTAGGTGTTGTGAAAGGCATCTAAGTAATTTCCTAATAGAGAAGCTTGATGGGGTTCTCGGTTTTGTTCGGTAAGCTGTTCTAACAAAGCGACGGCTCGACGCACCAATTCATTATGCTGTTTTGCGAGGTGGCAGATAATCAGTGATAGCGCTCGTGCTTCTTCGACATCGAGCTTTTTGCGTCCGCCTTGACCTTTTCTTAACGGACTAGATTGACGTAATCGCCAGAGAGACACCCGATCGGCAACAACCGACTCTAAGCCCAGATCGGCTGCCGCTTGCAGCATTGCCTCAGAACTGATGCCCGCGATCGCTTCGAGTGCCAGCAAGATCAGATCCAATTGGGCTTTAATATTATCCAATTGCTCAGGGTCAGGCTGAGAGGTTAAAGAAAGTTCTTCCCAATTAGGGGCTGGGCTGGGCGGCTTCACGATGGAGGTCATAGTTACAAGGTAGGAGACAATCTGAGCTAAGAGGAAACGGTTTCAGGTTCTGAAACAACTGACTTTTCGCGATCGAGAAAAGTTTCCTAATTGAGAGTTTACTATTCTCAGTCTAGCGGTAGTGGCATTTGCAGTCTCTCACCCCTTTGGCGGATCGAGTTTAGGGAATCAGTAGCTGGCTCAAAAAAAAGCCGATCGCAGCGCTGCCGATCGGCACGGTCAGATTATCAATCCCAAACTTTGAGAAGGCTTCTAGTCCAGTGGCGACGAGGGCAACGACAAGCGAAATGAGCCAGATTTGCCAGAGATTTCCGATCGTTGCCAGCAAGATCAGCAAGCTAACTGCATAGCTAACCAGCGCCATCGTCAGCGAACCCTCCCAGCTTTTTTGCATATCCCACAATTTATAGACGTGGCGACCGAAGCGTTTACCAATTAGCGCCGCCAGACCATCTCCCCAAGTCATCACCAAGATTCCCAAAGCGGCGTATTGCGGTAAATCGATCGACCAGAACCAAGCCACTAGCACCCCAATGCTAACCGCGTAGAAAAAAGTGCCGAAGCTTTTGCGACCAATGCCGTTGATGTTGGGCAGAATCGGCACGTAGTAAGACAGGAGGGCGATCGCGCTAAACAAGATCGATGCTGAAACCCCAACCCATAGCGGGATTTTCAGCCACCAGGCGATCAAAATGACGTTGCCTGTGCCAATGTGAACCACTTTGCGAATCACTTCGTTTCCTGCTTTGCCAAAGCGTTTGGCTGCTTCTGCAAATAAGGCGACGATCGCTAGCCAGACTAAAGCGACCCCAATCTGATAGCCCAACGTTTGGAGCGAACTGTCTCTAAAGTCAGGAAGCAAGGATAAAGTCAACACAGGATGGACTGAGCAGGGAATCACAAGAAACGCTGATCCGAATTATGGGGCTTCTTTATTGTAGAGATTGTTGCTTTCTTCTCTATCATTTGGGTAGAAGACAGTTTGTAAAGCGTTCCATAAACTGCTTGAATCAGTAGAAGTCTTTACTCTCGGTAAAGATTTCATAAAGGACGATCCGTAGTGGAAGAAATCTTGGCGTAATAAGTAGAGAACACTGAGTTGGATCTACGAGCTAGATTTCTCGTTTACATCCCTTAATTTCTTCATACTGGAGAGAATTACGTGTCTCTATTCAAAGCTTCCTTTGAGCGATCGCTTATTCTTTCGTTGACTGCCTTGCCGATCGCGGCGATCGTGACCTTACCTAGAGCAGCCGAGGCAGCCAGCTTTCAGAATTTGTATGTGTTTGGTGACAGCCTCTCTGATGTCGGAAACGTGTTTCGAGACACAGGAGGGCTGATTCCGCCACCTGTTTTGCCTGCCTCTGGTGGCGGCTTTTCGCCCGGTTATGCCAATGGGCGCTTCTCAAACGGCCCAGTCTGGGTTGAATATCTTGCAAAAGATTTGGGTCTAAGTTTAGATACGCGCAATGATTTTGCTTACGGTGGAGCCACAACGGGGACAGAGAACGGTTTGAACCCACTGCTAAGTCAATTTGTTCCGATTACGCTACCGGGATTGCAGCAGCAGATTACAACCTTTCAAAGTCAGAATCCGCTTCCTGATCAGGATGCTCTTTATGTTCTGTGGGCGGGTGCCAATGATTATCTAAATCCCAACCTCACCGACCCCCAAGGAACGGTTCAGAGCGCGATTTTCAATCTCAATACAGCCGTCACGAAGCTAGCAAGTGGTGGAGCCAAAAACTTTTTGATCGCCAACTTGCCTGATCTCGGCAAACTTCCCTTGACGCGAGAAGACCCGGTGCGATCGCAGGGGTTAAGTTTTTTAAGTAGTGTTCACAATACTGCTTTGGCTCAAACCTTGGGCGTTTTACCTTCAACTTTGGGCGTTAATATTATTCCTTTTGATGTGAATGCTTTAGTTAACGATGCGATCGCCAATCCCAGCCGCTTTGGGTTGACCAACGTGACCGAACAGTGTTTACCCACTACGCCGCTCTTTCCCAGTGCGCCATCACCGTCTACGCCTTGCAATCCCATCACGGACGCGCCCAACTTCTTGTTTTGGGACCCGCTTCACCCCACTACCAAAGGGCACGAAATCCTTGGAGACTATGCCTACTCAGTGCTGAAATCTAAATCGATCCCAGAATCATCGCCCGTTGTGGGACTTTTGGAGCTGGGTACTTTCTTGGGAGTAGGGGCAGCTTTGAAGCGTAACAGGATTCTCAAGCAACCTCTCATAAACAGGATGCAGCCTGAAGAAGTTGCTGTGGGGGCTGAGTAAATTGCTCGATCGCTGTCACCAAATGTTTTTGCAAAGTGGCTTGGGGTAACGGTCCTTGCAGGTGGCTCCAGGGCAAAATCTGATCCAGCGACCAAGTATCGTATACGTAGAAACTCATTTCAGGGAGTTGTCCTCGTAGTTCTTTAAAGGCGCGACGATAGCTACCCAGCGAGTCGCCGTAATGTCGGGTCAGTTCTAGCAGGTGAGAAAGACGACGATCGCCCCGCGACAACAACGCCTGAATCACCGACCAGTTATAGCTCTCAGGGCGAAAATCAATGCCTTGAGGACGCAGTTGCTTTTGCAGGAACTGGAGTCGCTTTTCGGCTTGGGTGTTGACCCCAAACCACTGAAAAGGCGTATGGGCTTTGGGGACAAATGTGCTGCATCCCAAGGTGAGCCGCAGACCCGGAGCCGCCTTTTTGACTTCGCGCATCATGGCGACAGTTTGCTCTAAATCCTCTGGTTCTTCACCCGGAACGCCTGCCATGCCGTAGAGTTTGATGGCGCTCAGTCCCCCGGCTTTCGCATTGATGGCGGCTTGAATAATCTCGTCGTTGGTCAGTTTTTTGTTGATGATTTGCCGCAGTCGATCGGAGCCACTTTCAACGGCGATCGTGATCGATTTGGTGTCGTGTTTCGTCAACATTCGCGCCAGTTTCTCAGTCACCGTGTTCGTCCGAACTGAGGCAATCGTGACTCGTACAGAATCATTCTGAGGTTGGTTGAGATAATCGAGCAGGCTCTCAAACTCTGGATGTTGCGTGACGGACGCGCCTAGCAAACCTAGACGATCGGTAACTTGCAACCCCCGCTCGATCGCAGGAATCAACGACTCCTCAACGTCAGCAATCCGAAATGGCAGCGTCAGATAACTGGCAAGGCAGAAGCGGCACATTTCTGGACAACTCCGCACCACCTCAACCATGTAAATGTTTTCCCAAGCGGCTTTTTCAGTCACAACGGTAGAGGCAGAGAGAGTGTTGCCGCGATAAGTTTGCTTTTCGATGTGAGTGGGAATCGTGGAGTCGATCGGCTCAATTCGCTCGATCGCCCCATCGGGACTTTTATAAGTCACCGTGTACAAACTGGGGACGTAGATGCCTGGAACTTGCGCTAAATGTCGCAGTTGAGTTTGACGATCGGCGTGTCGAACTTCTTGATACGCATCAATAAACGCATCCAGCAAAATTTCTCCATCGCCTAGCAAAATCACATCAAAGAAATCTGCATAGGGTTCGGGGTTGGCGGTGAGAACGGGACCGCCGCCGAAGACGATCGGGTGATGGGTGGTGCGATCGTGCGATCGGATCGGAATCTCCAACGACTCCAGCAAGCCGAGAATATTGACGTAATCGAGTTCCCAAGACATCGAAAAGCCCAAGATCTCTGGCTGCGAAGGCAAAGATTCCTGAACGTCAGTAAACAAACGACTGACATCCAGATCACTCCGTGCGGCTAACGTTGCCCAAACCACCTGATAACCCAAACTCGTAATTCCCACACTATATTCATTGGGGAAAGCAAAGATCAGCGGAATTGAGTCAGCTTGAGAAGGCGCAGACGTAAATAATAGGCGTTCAGCCGCAAAAACAGATGCAGTCACAGGTTGGCAGTCTTCTTGCTAAAAATAATCAGAGAATGAAGCCTTGATTTGAAACGGCTTCGCTCTTCCTTCAGCCTAACACCTGCTTTTAACCATCATCGGTTGACTGATCTAGTTGAAAAATTTCGTTCAGACAAAGTTTATGACTGAGAGTGCAAAGTAGTATCATGAAGTGCCTAATTCAGTCTGCGGCTCACAGTCATCACCACCGAGAGGATATCGCGCATGGCATTTATTATTGCAACCGCAAACATGAAAGGGGGAGTCGGCAAAACGACCCTCACTGTGAACATTGCAACGTGCCTCGCCAAAAATCACGGCAAGAAAGTCTTGATTGTGGACTTAGATACGCAAATTAGCGCCACTCTCAGTTTGATGACTCCCGCAGATTTTGCCAAAATTAGAAATGATAAACGCACCCTACGGCATTTAATTAAGCGATCGATTCTGTCAGATAAACAGCTTGCAACAACTGTCTCAGAAGCGATTCGCTCTTATGTTTGCAACGTCAAAGGGTTAGACCTATTACCGGGAGATATTGATCTCTACGATGAGTTTATGGTGTCTGAAATGCTGCACCAAACTGCGACTCGTCAGGGTCAAACAAACTTTGAGCAAGTTTGGAATAACTTCGAGAAAACCTTGATTCAGAGCATTTTGCAGCCAATCAGAAAAGATTATGATCTGATTATTTTGGATTGTGCGCCCGGATATAACCTGATTACCCGCAGTGCTTTACTTGCCAGTGACTTCTATCTGATTCCCGCCAAGCCCGAACCCTTATCACTCATCGGAATTCAGCTATTAGAGAGACGGATCGCCAAGCTGAAAGAGACGCATAAGGCAGACACACCCATCAGTCCCAATTTGTTGGGGATCGCATTCTCGCTTTCGGGAAACGTGCTTTCGAGTCGCTATTATGGTCAGGTGATGCGACGGTTGAACGAAGATTTTAGTGAAGCCAAACTGTTTAAAACGCGAATTCCGCCTGATGTGAATGTGTCGAAAGCCGTGGATACCTTTACGCCTGTCGTGTTAGCAAATCCAGGTACTGCCGGGGCAAAAGCCTTTGCAACAATGGCACAGGAGTTTCTGCAAAAGCTCTCTACAGCCGCAAAAGTTGATCAGCCCCCTTCAAAGTTTGCGCTTTCTTCGCTAGACGACTAGTTGCAAAAGCAAGGATTTGTGTACGGGCATGGCACTGCCGTGCCCATTGACGCTGCAAGTAACCGATATATTTAATCTGCGATCCTTACGCTTTATGCGGCTTCAAGTCCAAACACTTGATTAAACACCTTCTCGACTTTGTAGCCAGAGTCGATCGATTCCATTGGGTCTTTTCGCAAACGGTGACGCAGACAAAGAGTGATAACTCGACGAATGTCGCTAACTGTGACTTCGGTGCGACCTTCAAAGGCAGCGATCGCTTTAGCAGCCCGATTGGTGACAATATCCCCCCGCAGTCCATCGACATCTAATTCTGAGCAAACCTGAGAGATTTTGACTCGCAGATCATAGTCAATCTCGATCGCTTTCAACCGTTCTTGAGCGTTGACCAACTGTTCCTGAAGGTCAATTTGCTGAGGTTGATAATTCTCTAAAAACTCTTGAGGATTTTGGTCAAACTCTGTTCGTTGTTCAACGATTTGGACTCGCAGCACAGGTTCTTTGACCGTGCGAATCTCAGCGTGCATTCCAAAGCGATCGAGCAGTTGTGGGCGCAATTCTCCTTCTTCGGGGTTGCCAGAGCCGACCAGCACAAACCGAGCCGGGTGGCGAATGGAAATGCCTTCTCGCTCGACGGTGTTCCAACCTGACGCAGCGGAGTCTAGCAAGACATCAACCAAGTGATCGTCTAGAAGATTAACTTCATCGACGTAGAGAATGCCGCGATTTGCTTTTGCCAGCAAGCCAGGTTCAAAAGCTTTGACTCCTTCAGAGAGTGCTTTTTCGATATCGATCGTGCCGCAAACCCGATCTTCGGTTGCTCCCAAGGGCAGATCGACCATCATCACTTTTTTCTTCGTCACCGGGACTTCGCTGCCCTTCTCGACGAGTTGCCGCACCGCATCGCCCATAATTTCGGGATCGCTAGGATGGCTGTTAAAGGGGTCATCGGCAACGACTTCGATTTCTGGCAGCAGGTCAGCCAATGCCCGAATAGTCGTCGATTTGCCAGTGCCTCGATCGCCCATAATCATCACCCCACCGATTTTGGGATCGATAACGTTGAGCAGCAGCGCCAGCTTCATTTCTTCTTGACCGACGATCGCGGTAAAGGGAAAGACCGCACGGCGACGAGGAGCGGGCGATACGATACGTCCATTCTGGGAAGTAGCTTCTGTCGTAAAAGTCACGAGATTACCTGCAAAATCAAAGAAGTTTTAATCAGCGTATTCAATTGTAGACTACACCGCGCACTGAATGTAGAGGCGTTGAGTCGCTGATCAGGGTGGTTTATAAAACAGATTTACGCGATGTGCGACTTTTCTAAAACCGCCTAAAAGCAGCCCTCACCCTAGCCCTCTCCCGCAGGAGAGGGAACTAGAAATTGCTTGAAAGCCCTTCTCCTGCGGGAGAGGGATTTGGGGTGAGGGTTCTTAGCCGCACATCACGTCAGATTTAAACTAGAGCGAAATCTGATCGCTTGATCCTAAAATGCCCATAGGTCATTCAAAACGGTTCTAACATTATGGCGATTCCGGTTGTGGTGAATGGTGCCACGGGCAAAATGGGGCGAGAAATTGTCAAGGCGGTGTCTGAAGCGAGCGACATGA
>JAYVFW010000465.1:0-3045 GCA_043772715.1 Phormidesmis sp.
CATCAGCTTCGGCAAGACTATCCAGCTTTGTCTGAATTTGAGCAAGCCAGTCGGGTTGAATATTTGAGACTGCGATCGCCAGAGACTGCAAACTCGAAACAGCCGCATAGCGAACAATCCACTCATGATCTTGAGACGCATTCAGCAGTGCTTTCAGCGCTTGAGATTGAGCAACTTGGCAGTGGTCTGGCTCTAGTTGCTGCCAGTGAATGCTGCCCAACCCTTTTGTCGCAGCACGGCGCACACTCATCGCAAAATCGTTTTGTGCCGCAGAGGTTAAAGTGTCTAAACCACGCGGGTCACCAATTCCCGCTAGGGCCCGAACTGCCCACGCCCTAGCACCATAGTTATAGCCGTCTAGTTGTTCTAAAAGCGGCAGCACAGAGGCTTCTCCTAGACCGATCAACCCATCAACCGCAGCGACGGCGGCCCCAGGATTGTTATAGCCGAGGGCAGTGATTAGGGCGGGAATGGCAGCTTCGGTTTGGGCGATCGCCAGCGCTCTCACCGCCTCTAACAGATGAGTTGAGGAGTCTGCTTCATCAACTGCACGAATTAGGGTTTGGATGTCAGTCACGAGATTTTAAGAGAAGAGTCAACAGGCTTCATATTAAAGCAATGAGTCCATCAAGGTCATGACTTTAATGGCTCCCTCTGACAAATCAGGCAGATTGGTTTCACTGACTTGGCGTTCGAGTAACCCTTTTAGAGCAATCAGCTTGAGACTGTTTTCAGCTAGCGTTTGGGCGATCGCGTCGGCAGCAGGAAGATAGCCAATCGCCCCCAAGTCGGCAAGCGCCGATCGCCGTAGCTGTAAATCTGCACCCTGCAATGCTTGAATCAGCCGATCGCCATATTGACGATCGCCCGTAAGTTGATAAAGCGCACGGGCTGCCGAATATTGCACTCGATCGACCGGATGATCTAAAAAGGATTTTGCGTCAGGAATTGCCGCGATCGCGCCCAGCGTTCCCAATGCTTCTAAAATCGCGTCGTAGGGCTGGGGCAAGTCGAGCCTGACCGGAGAGGGTTCAGTTCCTGCAATCTGATTTTTGAGTAGCTGAATCAGAACCGGAACGCAGGTGCGATCGTCCAACACCTCTAGCGACTGTGCCGCCGCTTCTCGGACATAAAAATCTGCACACGACAAACTCGCAATCAAAGCCGGAACAGCCCGACGATCACTCAATTTACCTAATGCTCTCGCTGCATTTCGCCGCAAGGGGTAGCCACCCGCTTCGGTGCGATCGGCTTCATCTTCTAAAGCCTCGATCAATCGTTCGACGACTCCGGGCTGGTTAACGCGAAACTTGCCTAACCACCAGGCAGCATAAACCCGCAAGCCTAAGTCGGGCGATCTCAGATTCTCGATCGCTTGCGTTGGGGTTAGTTGTTCACCATTAAAGTTGTCAAAGCTATCAGACATGAGACGAGATAAAAAAGAGATTCTGACGGCTTCTAGTTTAGCGCTTGACCGCGGCTCAATGAAGTCGCAACGACAAGAAACATAACGTAACTCTTGTTCATATATATCAATAACTTATGTTAAGATTATTAACATAGTCTCTGTAACAGGCATTCATTATGTCGATTACTCCTCTCTTAACCAAGCTCCTGAAACCTAGTATCAGCTCTGGCTTCTGGACTCAGACCACTTGGGCTGTCTTACGAACAGTTGCTGGCATTATGATGATCCACAATGGGTTAGATAAGCTAGGCGACATTGAAAGCTTTTCTCAGGCTTACGTTCAAGTAATTGGTTTACCATTTCCGATCGTCTTTAGCTATCTAGCAGCCTTTACCGAGCTACTCGGAGCGCCCCTATTAGCGATCGGGTTCCTAACTCGCCCCGCAGCGTTTGGTTTGTTTAGCACAATGTGTGTTGCGATCTATCATCACATCCTCGTTGCTGGGCTAAATCTTCCCTATTTAGAACTGTCTGCGGTTTATGCAGCTTGCTTCTTGCTGTTTGCTGTCAATGGGGCGGGGTTGTTCTCTACGGATGCCTTGCTGGTTAATTGGTTAGATGCCAGTGCGCTGTCTTTTCAAGCCAAGCAAGTCATGGGTCTAGAGGAAGCTTATCAGGCTTCAAATTTGCAGAAAGAATCTGTAAATCCTGCGGCTGATTAGCATTTTGTCATCGTAGGCTCTAGCAATTAGTGAAGTGTGTAAACAAGCCTCAGAAGAAATTCTGGGGCTTGTTTGGGTGACTCTACAAATTTGAGGGACTTCAAGCCAAAATTTCCGGTTCAAAGTCTCCCAGAATGGAAGATTTAGGGGGCAGAAGCCGCTGACAACGCAGCGAAAAAATTCGTCGAACTGACGTTAACTTAAGGTTTAGCGCTGAATCACACTAGCGATCGCAGCCAAATCCACCGCATCTCGCTGAAGCTCAGAGGCAAAGAATAGCGTCAGGTCAGACAAAATGCAAGTGCCACTTGCAGGCGAACCTTGAAATTGCTAGCATAGATACAATCAGTGCTGACCTGGTTTTACAGCAACGCCCTGTGAGATAAAAATCGAGCCTTTGGAATTTTAATGAACTCAAAATCTCTTGTGACTGCTCTTCCTAAGAGCAGCAAGCCGCTTGCGCTTGATTGGACGACAGTAACTTTTTTAGCGGTGATGCACGGGCTGGCGCTTCTGGCCCCCTGGTTTTTCTCGTGGTCTGCTTTGGGTGTAGCTCTCTTCCTGCACTGGCTGTTTGGCGGAATCGGCATTTGTTTAGGATATCACCGCTTGCTAAGTCATCGGAGTTTTCAGGTGCCTAAGTGGTTAGAGTATACGATCGCCACCTTGGGCGCTTTGTCGATTCAGGGCAGTCCGCTCGCTTGGGTCGGTGGGCATCGTCAGCATCACGCTCACACCGAAGATGTCGATAAAGATCCTTACTCAGCACGACGCGGCTTTTGGTGGAGTCATATGCTGTGGCTGATCTATCAGCGCCCAGAATTTTTTGACCGCGAATCTTATTCTAAGAATGCTCCTGATCTAGCAAAACAACCCTTTTATCGCTGGCTCGATCGCTACTTCTTAATCTTGCAA